>CAZBWL010000002.1:0-141314 GCA_964495945.1 uncultured Pseudomonadota bacterium
CCGTTTGCACCCTTTTGGTCCAGATATTTTGGGTGAGCAAAATATCTGGCGCCTGGCCGCACAGGCCTGAAAGAAATGTGAAAATATAAAAAAAGATGAACCAAACATCTGGCGCTTGCCCGCGTAGGGCTGAAAAAAACAATGAACTCAAATAAAGCAAAACGTAAAAAATCACTTCTTTACATAAAGCAATACACAAAATAGTAAAAAATAATCTTCAAACGTAGTATTGTGTATTCTAAAAAAGGAGCACTATGATTCGCATTTTCCCATCCCTCATGAATACCGATCTTACCTCGTTACAAAAATCAATCCGGCAATTAGAGCCATACTGCGATGGCTTTCACATCGACATTATGGATAATCAATTTGTACCGAACATAGGAATTGGGGCAGACACAGCAAACGCCATCGCACGCGAAACAAGCAAACCGATATGGGTTCATTTAATGGTCAAAGATCCTATTACATGGTGCTCCAGGCTCATACTGCCTCCACATAGTATTGTCTCATTTCACATTGAAGCAGTACAAGATGTTCGCACGGCCGCCAAATGCATAACAGAAAAAAAATGGATGCCAAGCATCGCGATCAATCCAAAAACAAACGCTGAAGAGATTTTTTCGATACTTGATATCATTGATCACGTTCTGATCATGTCTGTAAACCCAGGCTCTTCTGGGCAGCGTTTTTTGCCTGAAGCGCTTCCTAAGGCTCATACGCTTTTAAAGCATGCGCAACGGATTAAAAAAAAAATAGTGCTCGGGATGGATGGGGGCATTAATGAATCAAATATTAAAGAAATTGCCCAAGCCGGCATTGTGGACATTGCAGCAGCTTCTGCAATTTTTAATGTCGCTAACCCTATCAATGCTATTCAAAAGCTACGATCAGCCGCAACTCACGCACAATCAATGTAGTTACGTTGTATAATAAAAAAGCGCCGACTTTAGCCGGCGCTTTTCAATTTCTATGAACGAGTGATGATTAGTTTACTTCTTCAGCAACTTCTTCATCTGCTTCTTCTGCTGTGTACGCTTGAACAGCTTTAGCCGTAGCTACTGCGCCAAGTACCCATCCAGCGCCAACGCCAATATTGCATCCGCGTTGTGAAATATGAAGACGAGCAGCTCTTAATTTTTCACCAAAAGTATGTTCGTCTCTTTTTGCATTAATTTCATTAAGCAAACGGAGACCTTTAGCATCAACGGTTTCGCCCTTCACTGTCACTTTTTCAGTCAGCGTTTTGTTAGTTTCAGCTTTGTCTTGAATTACGCAATTTCCGTCTTTATCAACCGCTACAAAATAATCTTTATTTTCAACTGTTACTTTTCCAACAGAAGGAAATGACAACTTTTCCACTTCGTCTAAAGTAAGATTTCTTTCGACTTCTTTGAGGGTTTTAGAATCCATTTCAGTCACTTTCAAGTTAACAACATTATTTTTGTCAACTGGACACCAGTTACTACCAACTTGAACCGCTACACCACCCTCTATCTTACGGAAAACATTAGAGCCGATTTTCGCTGTTTCATTTGCCAAAACATAATGTTTTTCTACTACAGCATCAGCTACATCCGACTCCCAGGTTGGCAATGCAACAGCCTTCAAAAAATCACCAACTATTTTTAAATAACCTGGTTTAGGATCTACTGGAGGAGTTGTGGATCCATTTGCAAATAATGCACCAGAAACTGTGAGCAATGAGATACTCAATAATAATTTTTTGTTCATAAAACACCCTTGAAATTTTGGTTGAACTATTTTTCATTTTCTTTGCGAAGCACTTTCTCGCATACCTAGTGCTGTAAGTTACAGCATTTTTGTCTATCCGTCTAGGTTTTCACAAAAAAAATTTAAAAAAAACATTTTGTTTCAATTGGAACTAGGTGATCAATATTTCACTTATTCTTGATGACGAGAAGTCTTGTGAGAATTTTTTGCTTTTGATGCACATGAATGCTTGCAGAAGAGCTTTTTGATAAGCCAATAGCTTCCAATCGCAACCAGTGCTTCCTTTGCAATTAAGCACTGATGAGCAGTTTTTTGAAAAATATCTCGTCCCCATGTTGGCCCAAATTTTTTAATATGCTCCCATGTAGAATCTTTTTCACGAGCAGTTGTGAGATAATTATAATAAAAATTTTTAAGAGCAACCGCCAGCTCTTTTTTTTCGGGTGCATCAATATCATATCCAGCCTTAATTACAGCAGCGCATGACAGCAAGCAAAGCGCCAATATTCCTAAGCGTTTTTTCATAATAGACCCCTTGTAAAAATGTTAAAATTCTATGAAGCCGAGTATAACAGCGTTTTGATATTTCACAATATGAAAAGCCGGATAGCATGAGGCATTTATTATTTTTGAAATCGCGGTTTATAGGAGGGTTTTATAGTAAATAAGATATCTTTCATATCTTTGCCTATCTCATATAAAAGCCCATACTTGGCAAGACAGAGTATAAGCGCGGTTGGCATTGTATGATAATAGTAGGCACAATTTCTACCCAGCGCACAAAGTGGCCCGTATTTAAATAACGTAAATTCCTTTGGAGAAATTCGTACACGATCAGCATTCGTTTTAAAAAAAAGTGCCTGTTTCTTTTTCATATAGTCTCCTGATGAGCCATATGAGGAGCTATCTATGCGTGCTATTTCTTGAGCAAAATCTTTGTGTGCTGTAGCCTTTGGCACCGGGTTCCACTTTTTCCATTGCACTATATATTTTTCGGTATAGATATCTTGCGGCAATAGAAGAGCTTTAGCAAACCTTTGTGCTTTCTCTCCTAACGATTCAGACAGAGCATAGCTCATGGATAAAGACAAAAAAAACAGCGTATAATTCTTCATAAATCCCTTTCTTGTAGATTCTATCAGCAATATGCAAACCATACCAAAAATTAAAAGGGGCCATTTATTCTGCTATTTTCAGTTTATCAAAAATTATAGACTTTCAATAATATCGATAATTATTGCAAAATAATCGGCTTGCTTAATGCGATACACGTTAAGCAAGCCGATTTCGATAGTCAAAATTATATAGTTACTTTTTTGATACTTTGGACATCACATCTGAAACTACACTCACCATTTTATTGGGTTCCGCACCAGACAACTTCGCTTTGGCGGCATCATTGAGTTGATTTACAAATTTCATAGGATTACCAATGTTAACCATATCAAGTGCAACAAAATTAGGAATTTGATCTGAGCTCACCACCCCATTCTTTTTGCACTGACTCAGGACTTCATTAAGGCGCGTCGCTGTATTAAAGCGAGGCAATTTATTGGTAACAGTGGCAAAATAGTTCATTTGAAATAGGCGCGAACCCTTTGCTTTGTTTCTAATTTGACATGCTTTATCAATATCAAGCGTTCCGTACATATTTCTTGTTAGATACTGATCAGTATTATATCCGTATTTATCAGCCATTAACGTATCAAATATAACTAATCGTTTTCCATTATCAATCATCCATTTTAATGTCGGCCACTTGCCATCATGATCTTTTGGATCATACTCTTTTTTTGTAAGCACGTATTTTGAAAGGCCAGGAACTGATTCAATTTCTTTTAATATTCGTGCATTAAAAATATCACCTCGCTCCAGTTCTAAAGAAAGTATCTCTTTAGGATGCGCATCTAGAAAACGTTTAAATGTTTCTAAATAGGATTTGAACGTACGATGCTTTCCAACTCCGGCTCGCTGGGCCATGGAAACTGTTTCACATTTTCCATGACAAAGCAATGCCGTACCATCTTTGCTATCCCATACATCAATAAGAAAATGTCTTACTCCATTTTTGAGCTGATTATCAACACTCCAGCGCTGCTGATTGTATGCAAATCCTTCCTGCAAATTAACATGCGCATTGTGAGCACCAAGATAAGACACTTGGTCAAATCTTAAATTTTCATCAGGCAATTTCCATGCATCTAATGATTCATGCCTCTCTTTAACCTCATTTTTCCATTCTTTCAAATTATCCCCAACTTTGGCTTCCACACAAAAAATGAACCCAAAACCCATTAATATCAGATATTTAGACATTTCTCGTCTCCTTTTTTTAAATACATCTCCGCTCTTTTTAATGAAAAATAAATTCTGCACACGCGTACAAAAAATATACCTCTATACAATGCTATAAAAACAATACTTTTCATTAAAAAAACGATAAGAATCGCATCTTCACTGCTTTTATCAACAGCGTAGAGCCAATTCAAAATTAACACTTGAAGCGCTACCTTAATTTTTTTTGCTTCCGATTAAATTCTGCTAAAATCTCTAACCATTTGATGATCTGCAAATTTTTCTACTGTTAGGTTTCTAATACGGTAGCTCTATGTCTTTTAGTCTCAGGGTTACGCCAAAAAGGTATCCTCATTGAGCTTCTACTTAGATGAGCATGGTAATGCTGACTATTTTTTTACTTTTATTAAAACAATCACCTGAAAAACATTATAGCACATCATACCTGCCTGAATATGCCGCAGCCCAAGATTTTTGAGTGAGAAAAATCTGATTATTAAGTTTATATCGCGCATAGGAGCATTCAGACGAAAACCCAAAATCAAAGATCTGCTCACAGCATAGGGGAAATAGCAGTTTTATATTTTTTCGTATCACAAGCTGATCTTTAAAAGAATATTTGCGATAGACTTTCTTCCATTCTCCTAAAATTCTCCGCCTCATTTCTTCATCTATATTCGTACTTCCATATTCAAATGCGAAAATTATAGTAATATAGCAGTTTAAGAAAGAGATAATTTTACCATAAAAAATATGTAAAAATGTGATGAGAAAATAATCACCAAAAAGAACTTCCCCCTCAACCCTTTTCCATCCATCTATTAATCTAAAAACAAAGGATTTCAATTTCTTTGGATTCATAAAAGCTCGAATAAACTCTCCTGTTTCTATTCGTTCTATTTGAGTCTCATTTTTTTCATTTCCAAGCAGCGACTTTAAAAATAGCCTTGCCTCCCGAGCGTGAGCACTGCGCATTTTAATCAATATTGATAACATCTGTGCGATAATCGCTCCATCAATTGAGGGAACTTGAACTTGTTTATCAAGAAGCCTTTGAAAATCAAAAACGCCCTTTTTTTGTTCCACTGCTTTATCATCACCCACCACAATGAAAGACATTCGTTTTACATATTTTTTAAGTAATTCTATCAAGCGCTGTAACGATTTTAACTTAAAACCAAAACCTTTATTCCGGTCTACATCATCGATAATAATGACGAAATGCATATCACAAATTTCTAGGATTTCAGAGAGTTCTTCCATACACTTCTCAAAAGAAGAAGTGCTTGCAAAAAGGCTAAGAATTTGGAAATAACTTTTTGTATTCGCAATCTTTCTTGCTTGGTCAAGCCAATACTGAGAAAGCATTGATAAGCGAGGAGCAAATATATACGTATTTACAATGGAAGCAATTTTCTTGAGTATAAAATCCTCTATCGAGTGAGAAGACTCAAATTCCCAACAACTTACAGAAATAACAAAAAATTTCCGATCCTGCTCAAGTCTACTTTTTACTGATTCCACAATGCTGGTTTTTCCACTGCCAATCTGATTTAAAACTCCAATAACATGACCAGTAGCATCGCTAAAATCTTCGTTTATAATATCAATAATTTCACCAATACAGCCATCAACACCTATAAGGTCTTCAGCGTGCTTTCCTTGCTCAGTGTTTGCCCATCGCTCTACCATAAGCCCTAAAAAACATTCTTCTGATGTTCTATTATAAGTCCTTAATTGAGATTTTAAATATGTCTCATTCGCATTTGGTTTGAGAACTGCAACCTGATGAAACTGATCCCAATCGATACCCAATAATAAAAAAATCAGAAACATAATTAAGATTGAAAATAGAGCAAGGTTTGATGCAAAAGCAATAGCAGTAAAAAAGCCACCAAGCCAGAACCAAAACCAATAAACGGGAAAATAGAGCTGTTTGCGTGGATGCAAATGGCTCAGCCGTATATGCCTAAAATCATTATCTAAAAGTAAGAATGGAAAAAGGATAAATATCCAATAAATGCCCACATATTCTAGAAAATCCGAGATAAAATCATACCACGCGGTTCCAGACGCCCAAGCTAGCAAACAGCTCCAACGAGCCCTCATAAGAAAAATGATAAAAAGAGAACCACCTACAAAATACGCAACCGCTTTAAACCAACGATTTATCTGACGAAACATGTTCACCCCGACTTGTTTAGAGCCATTAATTATTGAACACTATTTCTGTAAATCACGCCTCAGCTTAGCTTAGTGGTGTGCCCGGCAGGATTTGAACCTGCGACCTACGGATTAGAAGTCCGTCGCTCTATCCAGCTGAGCTACGGGCACATATCATCAAAAAGAACATAAAGAAAAGTCTATTTACCCCTATAGTATACGGCTCATAAGGCAAGTAGGCAAATTAAAACGTTATTTCTTCTGGTGTTATAAAGAGTTTTCCAAACTCAGCAGCTATACCTTTAAGACGCTGTATAAGCTCATCCGAGATATCCTTCGACTCATAAATACGCATATAAACTTCATCTCTGTATACCGATTTTACGTAGCTTACAAATTGCGTTACAAAGCCATAAATCTTATCCACATGAATTGCATCGAGAAAATCATACCGAAGTAGAAACAGCATCAATACTTGGTCGACAAAAGAGTATGTCACAAATTGAGGCTGCTTTAAAAGTACAATCGCTCGCTCTCCTCGAGCCAGTCGTTTTTTAGCAATATCATCAAGTTCTGTTCCAAATTGAGCAAAATCAAGAAGCTCATGATACTGCGCTAATTCAAGCCGAAGCGCTTTTGTCATTTTTTTGATCGCATTTGTTTGCGCAGCGCCCCCCACACGAGACACAGAAAGCTCCGCATTAACGGCAGGACGAATACCCTGATTAAAAAGCTGGGTATCTAAAAATATCTGACCGTCAGTAATCGAGATAAGGTTTGTTGGAATATATGCTGTAATATCATCGCTTTGTATCTGTACAACGGGAAGAGCTGTAACCGAATATCCTGATTTCAATTTACCAGCACGCTCAAGTAAGCGAGAATGCAAATAAAAAACATCACCAGGATAGGCTTCGCGTCCAGGAGCACGCCGTAAAAGAAGCGACATTTCGCGAAAAGCAACCGCGTGATTTGTCAGATCATCATACATAATCAATACATCGCGCCCTTGATCTCGAAAATATTCAGCAATCGTACATCCGACATAGGGAACTAAGTATTGATTTAATACAGCCTCGCTTGCCTCTGCACAAATAATAAGGGTATATTCGAGCGCACCATTTTCTTGAAGCAGCCGCACAATACGCGCAACGTTTGCTTGGCGCTGCCCAATTGCCACATAAATACAGAGCACATTCTTATCTCGTTGATGCAAAAGCGTGTCGATAAGTAAGGAGGTTTTCCCCGTATTGCGATTTCCAATGATCAATTCCCGCTGCCCGCGGCCAATTGGCACAAGCACATCAACAGCCATAGTCCCCGTTTCTAAGGGCTGATTCACAGGGGATCGATCGATAATGCCAGGAATTTCTGCTTCAATAGCACGATACTCATCCACCTTTATTTCACCAAGCCCGTCAATAGGTTGCCCCATAGCATTAATCACACGACCAATTTGATGCATTCCTACAGGCGTTTTAAAAACAGTTCCCGTGCGTTTTGCCACTTCTCGCTCATTAACAGGTATATTGGCATGCAGTAAAAATATGGAAACAAGATCCTCATCAAGTTGCATAACGATACCTTCATTACCCCCCTCAAATCGAATGAGCTCATGATATACCGCATGAGTGAGGCCATGGACTTTACAAATATTGTCCCCCACTTGGACAACAATACCAACCTCCTCAAGCTCTTGCTGTGGTAAGTCGCGTAATGATTCTTCAAAGAGAGAAACTAAATCAATATTTTTTTCCATATTTCCTCATCAAATCTGCGCTTGAGCACAGTCCCGTAGATATTGTTGTATAGACGACTCCCATTGAAGAGTGCCGCTTGAAATTTTAATTCCTGCGATTAAAGCAGGATCAATACTATATACATATTCCTTCTTACCAGGAAATTTTGCATCCGCATATTGCTCAATCGCTTCTTTTTCATCCTGTGTAAGCGCACAGGAACTTTTTATGGTAAGCCGGGTTATGGCATGTCTCTTTTTATATTCTTTAATAAGAGCTGCTAATACTTCTGCAAACAAATAACCCTGATTATGCGATTGTAATACCGCAAATAAAGAGATACATGCTGCTGGGAGACTAAAGCGCTCACAAAGCAATGCGATATTTTTTTGTTTTATATCGTCTGTAATAAACGGAACACGTAAAAAAAAGAGGGCTCGCTTATGATTCATTAAAAATTGATGCGCTGCTTCGATGTATTCTATATCGACCTGATTTACTCTATCACCATAGACATTAAGAAATGCTTGAGCGTACTTATGTGCAACTGGCGTAATCATATGTTACCCATTTTTTTTATCGATACTTTTACAAAAGCATGTTGAGCTGATTCTGAGCTAAATTGCTGTGTTAACTTTTTTTTAACATCATCTAAGGCATCTTTTTTAACGCTATGATACAGTTCATACTCCTTTGAACGCGCTATCTGCTCTTTCAAACGTGTAGCAAGCTGATCGATCCTCTTTTTTTTCATAAGTTCTATATACTTATTTTTTTCAAAAACCGCATCTCGCCAGGCAAAAAGCTGCTCCTTTAAATAGGTTCGATCTCGCTCCTGTCCATGCATATCTTCCTTAAGCAGATGATACTCTTTTTTTACAGCCGTATACGTATGATCAAGCGCTTTTAAATAATCTTCCTTATGCTCTTTGTGTTCATAGAGCATGAGCTGTCCATACTGTTTCCACAGATAATGGCCAATGGCTATCAAAATAGCAAAATTCAAGAATCGAAAAAAAAATATGATTATATGATCATTCATACCGATCTCTAAATATCCTTGCTATGAGTCCTCCCAACTGATTACGAGCTGTTGCTATTTCTTGCTGAGTTGGATTATGAGGCGCTCTCTGTGTGCGCGTACTTTTGCAAAGCGTAATAGCTTCCTTTTTAGGGATTGCCTGCTTACACCATTCTGCAAATGCTTGCCAAGCCTTTTCCTGCTTACCTTTTTCTTTTAAAAGCGAACGTTTATATACTTCTATGTTCTCCTGCAAGCCGAACTCTATATCTCTTTCCGCGCAAAACTCTTTATAGGCTGGCTTTAGCAAAATCTGACGAAACATATAATATGTTATAAGAAAATTAACAGCCTGAACAAAAATCGTAGCATTTATTTCCATGAAATCACTCGAAATCCAATCATGAAAGCAACACGCTTTTTACTATACTATGCAATTAAGTGCCCCACATAAACGAGCGCACCCGCGATTAACAAAGCATAAATAGCTGCCGTCTCAGTAAATCCCATTGCGAGCATCATTGTCGCCCGGATTTTCCCAGCACTTTCTGGATACTTTCCAATGCTCTCACAAGCCTTCATCCCAATAAATCCCTGTCCCAGAGCTGGCCCAATAGAACCAATACCCATAGCAAGTGCGGCTCCCATAAATGCAGCGGCTTTTGCGTAAAACATTCCTTCCATATGAATCCTTTTCGCGTTAGGAATTTACCTGTAAAGATTTAAAAAATGCACTGCTATGAACTGCTAATGCTTATTCTAACGTCATTTTTATTTTTTTTACAAGATTTTATGTGGATAACGGGGAAAGAGGAGATTGGTGGGACCCGCCTGGCAAAAGAGATAAGATAAATGATCCTACCTTTTCTATGTGATGCTCCTGCTCCGCTTTGCTCGTTTCAAACTCTTCATCACAATCTAATACAAGAACAGGTACAGATTTTAAAGACTCTGCAATTCCATCTTTATTAATCAGCCAAGCCTCATGCTTATCATGAAGCCTTTTAATATACGCCAAAGACACCTGTGCTTCTTCATGACGACGACGCTTTTGCAATCGTGCAAAACATGTTTCTGGCTTAGTACGTAAATAAATAAATCCATCTGGCTGCATACCATATGATTTAGTTAAAGACGCAAACCATTCTTGATACATCTTCCATTCAAGCGCATTCATATAACCAAGTTCATAGCAATTTGCAGCAAAACAGTAACGATCCGAGTATATAGATCGCTCTAAAAGCTGAGATGGATAGGGGTTAATCCGTGCATGAGATTGTTGATGGGCAATCCGACTTACAAAGGCATACGACTGAAAACTATATGCCCAACGCTTTGGATCCTTGTAAAATAACTCAAGCAGATTATTGCCATCTCCCACATTTTGCCATTGCTCGTGTGGCTCTGTAACAGTTTGAATATTGAGATAATTTTTTATCATTTTTAAAAAAGTCGATTTTCCGGCTCCAATATTACCCTCAACAATAAAGCATCGTTGCGGCATTGTCGTTGATTTCATATCGTTTTCCTTGTAACTATGAATAAGATACTGTGTATCATAGTATAAAGATTCCATTTATATTGTAATAGTCACTTTGTAATCGTGTATAAAAAAAAGTACACTACCGTGTAATGGAGTCATTTACGTTTTATAATTTAATATTAGAGCATAAATCATGAAAAAAATTGTAGTAAAAATAGCATCTGCAGCTCTCTTTATTTTGACATGTACTCCATTCAACATAAAACCAGTAGAAGACAGCAAGCTTTTCGATTCGATGGAAGAGTTTGAGGACGACCTTATTCTCAATAATTATTTAGATAAAACACCCTACAATAATACTCAGGCTATAAAAAGTATATTTCCAATCAATGATATTTTAGACATCATCAAAGAGGTAAACGGCTTATCTATTCTTGATCAAGATTTTTATCGCCTTACCAATCCATTCAACGAGCGAAGCCTTCTCGATTTACCTATATTTGAAATGCACTCTTGCCAAGAGCCAGAACAATGGATTACCGGAGCTCAATTTTTCTGGAATCAAACAGATCGATCTGTATTTACCTGTAAAAACACAAATATTAGCAGCTATCTTGATCTGGAAGCAAACACTCTTTTCAATGCGTTTGACACCATATCCGATGGTGTAAAGAGACTCTTAGAAGACTTAGGAATTTCAGATAATATCACCAATGCTATAGAAAAACTTTTCGACGCCACATATTACCAAAATACTCTCAAATTATTTCAAAATTTTACCGTAACTCAAAGAAGAATTGGAGTAATGTTTCACGCGTGGCGCCAATGGCAAAAAGCAGAAATTAGACTGCTCTGGCCTTTTTACTACTTGGAACGCAATCTTCAAGCAGACCCTCCTGATCTCGCCGCAATTGAACAGCGATTTGGAGTAGCTACCAATGAAGAAAATGAAATGTTCAAAAAAAATCATGGCATAGCTGATAGAATTGGATTTGGAGATTTTCGCCTTGAAGCAAACTATGTTCCTTATGATCTTGATTATTGGGCAATAAGGGTTGGAACATTTATAACTTTACCCGTTGCATTTAGCATTTCAGAAGGAATATTAGGCACCTCATTTAAGGACAATCTCAAGCAACCAGAGTTCAATCTGAGAGATGTGTTTGATCTTATTTTTCCTGATGGCTCAATTTCAAATCCACAATTTGGCCCAGAAGAACAAGAAAAGGCTGTTCGTATCATCATGGGTGATGTCTGTAAAAATAAGAATGGATTTCTACTTGGAGCTCTCGATCGATTAAATGCAATCATTTTAGAAACAGAGCCAGGCAATCATCGCCATGTAGGACTCGGCTTAATTTTACGCTCACGAACAGCACTTCGGGCGTTTCTTGAGGAGTTTGAATGGGCAGAAAAAATCACATGGAATAATCGATTATCAATAGAGTATTTAACTCCTTCAACCGAATATCGCTTTTATGCTCGACGCATACCAATGTCCGCCTTTGATGCCCTCGATCTTTCAACAACAGATCCAGAAGAACAGAAAAAAACGTTAGAATTTATTAATAAGGCTCTCGTTGATAAATTTTATCCGTATGCTATCAAAACAAGAGTACATCCTGGATTTATATTTCGATGGTTTAGCCGATGGTGCATAACAGGAGAAGTATGGGATTTAACGCTTGGATCAGATTTTTGGGTACAACGAGATGAGAGCCTACGAAATTTACAATGCGTCGATAAAGCGTTACGCAAAGAGCTTGATATACAAGCAGCAAAAAAACCTCTTGCATACCAGTTTAAATCCGTTGCAAGCTTTGGATTTAAAGTTTTGCGGCCAACCTATGCTTTCTTTTTTAACATCAATGCAGAAAGCACAAGCTGGAGTAAGGGCATTGGAGATGATTGGACCGTTGGCCTCAATTTTGAAGTAAACTTTTAAAAATGATAAAAAACTGATTAAATAATACTTGTTACACTATTTATAAGAAAATAAGGTTATAGTATGAAATATACAATACAATTCTCACTCGCATTATTGCTCTCTTTTTCGGGAGCACACAGTCATAAATTAGAACATAATCTTCTTGTAATGCTCGATGGTCGTTCTCTTGGCTCACTTGGTATTGATGGCGGATCGATTGCAAAAATAAAACGATATCAATCTGATCTTTTAAAGATGATGCAAGGCAAGGCTATAGGGACTGAACTTCTTGAAGATGGAACATCCACGATAATTCATGAAGGCCTCTATCAATTTGGAACAAACAAATATTCAGTAAACCAGCTTGTAGAAATTGAACGAGAAGGATTGCTCTCTCAAGAAGATACAAAAAATATCATAAAAGTTATGAGAGAAGATTTTAAAAAGGCATCTATCCCCTTTGAAGCAATTGTCCGCCAATCTGCAAAACCCATGCAGGAGCTTATCGAGCAATCATGCCGATTTCGAGGACGCCTTGAACGAGATTGCCTCATGCTTGAATGGACAAAATCAGGATCAAAAGATGAAGAAATCCTTTTTGATCAAAACATAAAAACGATGCGCGATTTTCAAATATTTATTTTTGATATTTATAATTTTCTTGAAGATTTGATTGAAAGCTGTCCAAAAGCTGTTGATCAATATGAAGCAAGCAAAGCTCGATTAAAGCATGTTCGATCCTTGCTTAGCGAACTCAATATCGCAAAAACAAAAGAAGCGCGCTATATTAAATTAGTACTATCAAAAGCTGGTTCAAAAAAAATGGAAGAGATTACGTTAAATTTTGTAAAAGATATTATTAAAGATCAATAACATCGAATTTTTATGCCTGAATATGAACAATTAAGCGGGATCGTTGATCGAATTATTTTTCATAATGAAGAAAATGGTTTTACTATTTTTGTCATCAACACATCCCGCTCTCATTCTGCACTCATCAAAGGACATACTCCCAAGCTTCATGCAGGAGAGCAGGTACAGCTCAGCGGCAATTGGATTATGCATCCAAAATTTGGCAAACAGTTTGAGGCTCAATCCTGCGCCATTTCGCTACCAACAAGTGCTCTTGGCATTGAAAAATATTTGGCATCAGGAATGATCAAAGGCGTTGGGCCTGTATACGCAAAAAAATTGGTAACGGCATTTGGCGATCAAGTTCTTAAAATTATTGATGAGGCTCCTTATCGATTACACGAGGTTGATGGTATTGGGCCAAAACGAGTTGATACCATCATTAAAGCATGGGAAGATCAAAAAGAAATTTCTCATATTATGGTCTTTCTGCAAGAAAAAAATATCTCTCCCACGTATGCTACAAAAATCTATAAAAAATATGGAATGCGCTCTATTGCTGTTCTTCATGAAAATCCTTATCGCTTAGCTGATGATATTTGGGGAATTGGTTTTAAAATCGCAGATCAAATTGCTCAAAATATGGGATATGATATCGATAGTCAAAAACGAATCTCTTCAGGGATTTTGTATGCCTTGTCTCAAGAAGTTGGGCTAGGAAACGTGTACGCCGAACTTGATAATCTCAAGCAAAAAGCTTTAAAGCTTTTGGAACTTGAAGCAACTGATAGTATTATTCATACCGTCAAGCTCGCTCTGCATAATTTATATAATAGTGATCGTATTATTTTAATTTCATACCATGATAAACACTTTGTAGGACTGAGTAGCCATTATCATACAGAACGTGGTATCGCTCAACGCATTAAACAGATTCAGGCGCACCCAACCCCTCTTTCTTTCGATATAAACGCAATATATTCCATGCTACGAACAGACTCAACTCTCACTCTCAATCAGGATCAGCAGCGCGGAATTTTAACGGCGCTTCAGCACAAAATAACGATCATAACGGGCGGGCCCGGCACAGGTAAAACAACATTAATCAGTAAACTACTTCAGACTCTTGAGACTAAAAACGTCGTATACAAGCTCGCTGCCCCGACAGGACGAGCGGCAAAACGCATCACTGAAAGTACACGACGCACCGCTATGACCATTCATCGGCTTTTAGAGTTTGATCCCGTAACAATGTCCTTCAAGCACAATGAACAGAATGCGCTTAAACTGCAGATGTTAATTATCGATGAAGCATCAATGCTCGATATTTTTTTGATGCATGCAATATTGAAAGCACTTCCTTATTCTGCTCATCTCATTCTTATTGGTGATATTGACCAGCTTCCGTCTGTTGGCGCAGGAAATGTACTACGTGATCTTATCCAAAGTAACATCATTCCTACAATCCGACTTACTCATATTTTCAGACAAGCTGAACAAAGCCTAATCATTCAAAATGCACACAGAGTTAATAATGGCGAATTTCCAAGCACCCATATAGAACACTGCACACGCGATTTTAAATTTATCAAAGAACAGGAGCCCTCAGCTGTTCCTGCACATCTTGAGGCAATTTATAGTACCATTAAAAACCCAAAAAATGCCATCGTTCTCGTTCCCATGAATCGGGGATCTGTTGGCACTATAGCTCTCAATCATGTGCTGCAACAACTCTTAAATGGGGGCCAAACCGAAAAATCTATTACATATGGCGGAACCGAATTTAAACATGGCGATCGCGTCATGCAAATTCGCAATAATTACGATAAGCATGTGTTTAATGGGGATATTGGAACCATCGATGATATAAATCTCCATGAACGAACAATTCTTGTTCAATACAGTGATCAACTCGTTGAATATGAACAAAACGAACTTGATGAAATTGTACTTGCGTATGCAATTTCTGTTCATAAAAGCCAGGGATCAGAATTTGAAACTGCAATTATCCCTTTGTTTGTGCAGCATTTTACACTTCTTCAACGAAATCTCATATATACAGCCATTACTCGCGCTAAAAAAATGTGCATTATGTTAGGCCAACCAAAGGCAATTGCAATGGGCATCAAAAATAATAAAGGAATTGAGCGTATAACATTTTTAACACAATTTTTAACTACCGATTTGCAATGTCGTTAACGTACTATTTCTCAATGTTTGCATTCTTTTTTCATTGTGCAATAATTCCACTTACTGTCATGATTGATCCTGCGGGTAATGCTCGATATCCTGGTAGAATCATCGGACAAGTGTATGAAAAAAGTATTACGTTTGAAATAGCACAGCAATTATCATCACTTTTAAACAGCAAAAGCATTACTGTTGTCATTACACGATCGGCAGGAGAAATAATTACTCAAGAACAAAAAGCTCACCTTGCTAATCGACTGCAGCCAGACCTCTATGTTGCACTGCAATGCTCATGGAACCCTTCACGCAAGCAGCACGTAAATGTATATCGATTTTCTCGAAACGAACCTTTTTCTCAACCATTCGATATTGATCAGTGCATACCCTATGAGAAAGCCCATTTCGTATCTGCAAAACAGTCCACACGCTATGGAGAACGATTAGTCACAAGTCTGCAAACAAAGAATGGATTTTCGCCTTTTCAGCAATCTCTTTATAGCCTTCCCTGCAGCTCTCTGTTAGGCATTACCTCTCCTGCTTTATGTATCGAAATATCCTGTCATGATGATCAAAGCTGGCACTCAATGGTTCCATCCCTCGCTCATGCTTTACAAGAAACTGTACGATCATGAAAAAAACAAATCTTTTTTTAATAAGCAGTAGCGCCCTAGCCATGGGACTTATCATGTACCTCGCGCACCATGAAATTATACTTGTAAGCAAAACAACACTCACCCCTAAAATTCAAGCTCATGTAGCTCAATGCAACACTATCAAACTATATTATTGGCATCATGAACGCTGGCATATCGAAACGGATACCATTATCCAGACTACTCATCGTGTTAGTGACATATATCAACTTATTACACACTGGTTTCTCTATGCTCGCGAATTCGATACAATACCATTAGTATCTGTTCAAGCGGTAACGCTTGCACCAAATCAAACATTGTTGTACCTCTCTCTTGATAAGTCACCTTTTAAAGCAGAATGGTCTCTTTTTGAAAAATGGATGTTTATGGAAGGACTTCTTCATACCATTTCATTTACATTTCCCTCCATTAAAGAACTTTGCATACTAAAAAATCATGCTGCATTTATCGACCGCGATCTCGATTTTTCACAGCCATGGCCCATTTCGGGTTTCTTAAATACTCAATTGCAATAATTAGCGCACACGATACACTAGACCAAACAATAGCATACGCATAAAAAAGGATTATTGTTATGAAGCGCTGTATGTATTTTTTGATACCATTTGCGTTCTTTTGCTCGCTCCGTGCTGATACACCAATAGAGATTCTCGCTCCAATTTCAGGATCAATACCAATCAAATTTGGCGGCTACATAAAGAATGAAGGTTATTGGGACACAAGGCAGGTCATTGGATTTCGCGATAATGAAGTGCTCTTATATCCAGAAAAAAAAGACCTTGATAAATATTGCTGCGATATCAATGGGCAAGGAGAATACGATATGGTCGCAATTCAAACGCGACTACGGTGGGAATTAGACGGCCCAAAGGTAAAGCACGCGGAAACGTCCGGCGTTATTGAGTATGATTTTTTTGGACGTGAAGGAATTGCAAATATTATTCGTATGCGAAAAGCATATATGGTATTGGCATGGGACAAGGTTGAAATCCTTGCAGGTCAAGAATATCATCCTCTCTATATTATTAATGTTGATCCACGAACCATATCATTCAACACCGGTATTCCTATGGAGACATTTGCTCGCACTCCACAATTTCGCGCAACATTCAAACCAACAGAGCATTTCTCTCTTTTACTGTGCGCATCATCCGAACTTGACGTAACCACAGATGGACCAATAGGATACAGCACAACGTATCTTCGCAATGGAGTAGCGCCAATGCTTGATATTCGCTTTGATTGGTATTGGGGCGAACATCGGTTTGGTATGGGCCTTGATTATAAAAGAATCCGTCCACGACTTGAAACGAATACCGGCCTGAAGGCAATGGCAACACTTAATACCGCAATCGTACAAATAAACAACAAATTACACTGGGATAGTATTGATATTCGTACTAAATTTATTTTTGCTCAAAATCCCACAGACCAAAATATGATAGGTGGATATGCCGTAAGTTCGATCGATGAAACAACTGATCAACGTACCTATACAAGCCTCAATGTTATCGCTTTTTGGAATGATGTTGATATAACAAAAAGCAAAAATGTCACACCTGGTTGGTTTATAGGAGTCGTAAAAAGTTTAGGAGCTCGTACCACTATTTTGCGCGACGTCAAAGATCCGGATGGAAACATCATAGATCGTCGAGTCTACGGGCTTGGAACAGATATTAATTATGTGTTTCGCATTGCTCCACGAGTAAAGTGGCAAATTAACAATTTTATGCTGGCAGGAGAATTAGAATATACTCGTGCTGCATATGGCACTATTAATGATAGGGGCGAAGTTAAAAATTTAGATCCCGTTGGAAACACACGTCTTCTTGTGAGTGTTTTTTATTTTATTTAGAAAGAGAAACTTCTTCCCAATCAGATGATCCAGTGTACATCCATAATGAATGCATCAGCGATCGACCATGTGGATCAAATTTTAAAAAAAGTCCTTTATAGTCACTGCCTTTAAAATTCATAAGCTGTTCCATGATTTTTTCTTGAGTAATTGGCACCTGAATATTCTGAATAGCGTACAATACCAAATCCATTGCAATATATGACTCTAGACTAAATATGTCGATCGTAGCACCGTAGGATTTAGCAGCATTTCGATACTGCTGAACAATGAGCAAATCGCTATTTTCAGGATTAGGAACAGCACTCATAAAAATAAACGGTAAATCGGTATCACGGATATAGTTCTGAAATATTCTTTCGGCAAAATCAGAATTTCCGAGCAGTTTGAGCTTTATTATATCTCGTATGTCATATTCTCTAATAAATTGCATTCCAATGAGAGCCGTTGCAAAAAAAAGAATCCCATCTGGCTTGTACTCTTTAATTGACGCAACTTGATCCTTAAAATCGGTAGCATTTCTTTCATATGCAATTTCAATTACATCTTTAAAATTTCTTTTTTGAAACTCTGCTTTTGATCCTTGCAAAAGAGCGTGACCAAATGAATCATTTTGATATAAAATGGCAAGTCTACTTAAACGCAATGTATCAAGGGCGTATTGCGATAATATTTTAGCTTCCATTTCATATGAGCGCCTTAGATGTATGATGTTTTTAAGAGTAGCATCTCTAAAAATTGTAGCTCCTGTAATAGGAAAAAACACCCATAACATTCCACTTTTTACTAGATCTAAATAGGCTTCAAGAGTTGGCGTCCCGGTTGGACAAATAATATTGTTTACCCCTTTGCGCTGCAATTCTTTGATCAGCTTAACCGTAAGATCTGGCGTATATTCATCATTTTCAACGACAAGAGAAGGGATGTGCTTAAGGCCCTGTGCCTCTGCTTCTTTTAATCGTATTTCAAGACCACGCTGTATTTCTGTACCCATAAATTTGATACTTTTTGAAAGATCGACAACCGTACCAAACTGAAGAGGTTTTTTACCTTGCAGTTCAAGTGCATGCTCTTTTTCAATCTCTTTTTGATCGGGTGGCGCCGCAATTGATTGTGTACGCTTAATCCATGGCCCTTTTCCTGCATCATCAATCCATAACGTATCAGACAATTCTCGCGTTTCAGGATTAAATGTAAGCTCCAGCCCCTTAAACTGATAATGCTTAAATCCTTCTGCAATCTCAATTATTTTATCATTAGTAATAGGACCTTTAATATGAGAAAGAATCTCAAAAAGAATTTGGGCATTAATAAACTGCTCAAATGACACTTTATCATAATTCATGTTCTGCTTATCAGCCCATGTTCGATACTCTTTTGCTATAGGTAAATCGCTTGTTTCTGGATCAGGAACCATCCGAATTAGGGTAAACTCAAGTCCCTTATCTTTAAGAAATTGCTCAAAAGCATCTTCATACACAGAAATACCAAGAAGTCGTTTTTTACTAAAAAAAGGAACACCCATTTGTCGAATAAGTCCCCGAATGGGAAGCGCATTTGTAGAAAAGAGAATAGCATCAGGATTTGCATCAAGAATCTTTTTTTTCTGCTGTTCAAAATCTGTCACATTTCGTTCGTGTGGAATTTCAACATAATTGCTTATTCCCGCAGCCTTAAGCGCTCGTCGCGCTCCTTCCAATGCACCCCGTCCAAATGCATCATCCTGGTAAAATATTGCAAATTTTTTCGCTTTTAAATGATTTATTGCATAGTTGATAAGCTCTTCACCTTCACGAATATATGAACCACGATAATGAATTAAGTTTTTGAGCTCGGGTTTTCTAAATAACGGTGATCCCGTCAATGGAAAAAGAACAAGTATTTCTCCATTTTTAACAAGGTCTAGATATGCTTCCAAGGATGCACTTCCCTGAGAACCAATAAGCGTGGTAATGCCATTTTTAATCAAATCTTGCACAGCCGTACGTGATTTAGTGGGATTATACTCATCATCGACTGTCGTAAGCTGTGGAATAATATGCTTGAGAGATCCTCCTGAAATTTCTTCATTAAACGCTAATTCAAGGCCCTCTTTCACCTTTTTTCCAATAGGGCTTGCCCCCTTTGAAAGATCCATCGTTGAACCAAATGTGTATACTTTTGCCTTTTTCGCCTCTTGCGAGGTAATAATTGGCTTGCCCGTAACTAAATTATATATTGCCGCTTCTTGAAAACCTTCTGGCTTTAATACACTTTGATTAATTAATGCGATAGACCAATTACGCATACCATTGGTAACAGTAATTTCAGCAAACGCATCATAGGAAAATTTATACAGGGTTTGATTTCGTTCTGTTGGAGAAGAAAAGACAAACCATTCAGTCGCTCCCTCAAAAGCACTTCCAAAAGAAAGCCCTTCGGTAAGTCGAAATGATGTATCTCTATCTTCGCTTGCAATAATGGCTTCAAGCGATGCTTTTTTTGTCGATTTTTTAGATTGATCTCCTACATTTTCCTTAAGTTCAAAATGTTTTTTTTCCACATCTATATCAAGAACATGCGAAAGCGCATCTCCAGCGAAATACTTTTTTATATTTTCATAATTACTTACAAGCGTTATGTACCGCTTTTCAGAAGAGTCTTGCATAATATATACTGCAAGAGGCAACGATTCAAAAAATAAACGCAACAAACCATTGCACGGAATTTTTTCTGCAGAATACTGATTTGCTCTTACTTTCAATTCTCGAGCCAACGAGTAGTTCTGCCACCGTTCATTTGTCTCTAAAACACCGCGCGTATAAAAAACACGACCAGGATTTTGTTTCATCAATCGCAATATAAGCGTAAGCGTCTCTAAAATATAAGGAGAACCATTTAGCACATTGCCATTAAAAATCAAATAATAGTGCGGATTGGTTATCGTAAATGAATCATTAATGATAGAGCGCTCTTGTAAATATAAAAGATCACGAACTAATGAATGAAACGCACCCAGCAAATCGCCCCACACAAGAATTACATCATCTTTCTTGGGAATAATAAGCTCTCCAAATTGACCCGTTAATCCTTGCTTTTGGCGATAACGATTCATGTGACTTAGCATTTTTTTAAAGTCTGGAATATCAAATCGCATTTTAGATGTGTAAAACCATGACTTTATACGATCAAAAAGCGTTGGCCTATTTTTTTTATAAAAATTATCAAATGAAGGTGCAATCCAATTTTTATTGTTATCAGGATCCACACGCTCTGGAGTCTGCTGAGCATACGCTGAAGCCTCTGTAAGAGTTGCAAAAATCGTAGGCTTAACTTGAGCATGAACGATCACAAGTAAAATGAAAAACGATTTATAAAAAGAAGCAATCCTATTCATCATTGCCCTTTTATCCATTGGAACAATAGAATGTACCAGGAAATAATTACTAATATGTGAAAACAAACAAACACAATGCCTCTCAGAATAATCATTCCTGGAGTCATTGATCCCTCTCTGACCCAAATTAATGAAAAAACAAAGCTAAAAAACGCAAACGCCAAGAAAATGGTAAATATATGATCACTCAAGAGAAAATATCCCTCTTTTGGAGACATATTTTGTATAACAAACCGATATGCAATTAATGAGGTTACTGCTCCAGTAGATAAATACATAATAGGGCTTGTCTTATCTGGCTCATAGTTAAACCAAAAAAGACTAATAAAAAAAATCAAAAAAAGCGGCAAAAATATAAGAAGAATAAGTCTAATCCCCGAACGGCTTATATCCATCATAAAAACAGCTTTTGGAAACCGGATAACTTTTCTCGTATCAAACTTATCGTAAAACTCTTCTTCGTATCCCGTTTTTACCTCAGTATCAACTCTATTCCATGCAGGGATATCAATCTTATCTGACGTTACAAAATTTGATTTGAATGAATAAAACACCATTTCGCTCGGGCTCACAGAAGTATTGATAAGACCTATATAAATGCGATGATCATCAAGAGGAAAAAATCGCTGGCTCAAAAACGTCGTAAATCGTAAACGAATTTTATATTCTGCAAGCAATTTTCCATCAATTAATTTTGTATCCGGCTCAGATTTGGTCAAAAGTTCCCCTTTTTCAAAAGCAAACTTATCAATGGTATCAAGTGAAATTAATGAAGGATCAAATTGAAACCACACAACCCCATCAAAAATAAAATCATTTTCAACAAGATCAAATCGATGCCAGTTTGATATATAAATACCAACCTCTACTCGAACAGGTTCCCCTTTCCACTGTTTCAACATTTCTGGGGTTATTGTCTCTATAGCAGTGTATTTTTCTAATGCCTGAAATCGCCGGAGAGACCGTTCTCCCAAAAAGAGAACAATTGATGCGGTAATCATAAGAAGTACTACCTGGTACAACGGGCTCACAATCTTGCGGCATATGCGTACAAGCAAACTACTGTCTGTCATTCGTATATATCCCATTGTAGAAATGGTTTCACATGAACGATAGTTCTATGCTTAGCATTCCCATTCTTCTAAAGTCAACAACAGAGTCTTTCTTTCGGATTATTTACAAATTACAAAACGGGAGGGTATCTTCAAATTATTCTCGTTAAGCTTTTTTAAAGGAGTACTATGAAACTAATACCCAATCTTTCCGATAGTATTAAAGGATACTTACTCATGGCGGGAGGCTGTATTATTTTACTTGATGCTTTTGATATAGCACGCCAAGCACTTCATAACATAGTGCTTGGCGGAGGAATAATTATGTTCATACTAGGTTTTTTTATGGCAGACATGCATAAAAAAATATATCGACTCATTACAAAAAAATCAAACCCCCAAGAGCCCCCTTCGCCATCACAATTTTAGTCGTCATGTTTAGGGTGGGAATGACCCACGCCATTAATTCCATCAACATTTTTATTGTGTCGAGTCAACAATAGACGCGTTGGCAATGCAAGCCTAATTCCTTTTTCGGTAAAGGTTTTCACAATGGCAATTCGAATATTACTTGCAATTTCCCATTTTTCCAACGTATATACCGAACTGATAAAACCACGAACCATAAACTCAAAGCCATATTCTCCAAAATTATCAAGACGTATCCATGGCTTTGGGTTTTTCAAAACATTGGGATGATTTTCAACAACTTCATAGAGCACTTTACGCACCTCTTCTGGATTTTCGCTATAATCGACCGTAAGCAAAATATCATCGAATGCTATAAAGTTTCTCGTATAGTTCCAGTTTATTATCGTTTTACTTGTCACAACGGTATTGGGAACAATAAGAGTCACACTATTTTTACGTCTTAAAATCACAGAACGTGCCGTAATTTTTCGTACAACACCTGTTATTTCCTTATCTATGACAATAAAATCCCCTATTTTTATAGGACGCTGCACAAGAATGATAAAGTAGGCAACAATATCGCTTATAGGATCTTTGAGCACCCATCCCAAGCCAAGCAATAATGCCGTTGCAGCATAGGTAACAAACTCACCCATATCTGCTCTTTGAAAGGCAATAAACACAAAAATAAGAATGACAACATATTGCACTAAGCTTGAAACGGTATGCTGTACTCCTGGATCAATAAGCAAAAGATCGTAAATACGATCGAGGACAAATTTATTCAATGCATACGCAATGATAAACCCTACAAAAATAACCCCTAAAATTCCCAAAATGGTTACAATCGTAACGGGATTTGTTTCATTTATTCGTATAAGAGGTTTAAAAAATACGCCTTTAATTTCAGCATACGTTATTGGCCAACCCCAAATCTTGGCAGCAATGATAAAGCCTACAAATGCAAGCAGTAAAAATGATACAATGATTGTAAGACCAAACCATGTCTTTGCGTTGGTAAAACGCTCACGAGCCACATCCTCAACCGACGAAAAATAAATACGAGATGCTATGCGCTTGAACACTCCGTGTAAATAATACAAAACCAAAAAAAGCGCTATCGTATAGAGCGATCCAAATAAACCATACAGCACTAATTGCCCAAATCCCACATAGGGATTACTCATAATAATAATGGCAATAATGAGCAAAATAATAAGATAGTAAAATCGATCTACTTTTTCTCTGACAAGCTGCCAAAATTCAGAACGAGTCGGAATAAAGCTCAAAATCTCCTCTTTGCCCAGCAAAAGAATAAGGCCTATTTGGAGGATAATGAAATTGATAGCTAGCAATATCGTTGGAAGCTCGGAGCGATAATAATAGGCCTGCATGAAGGCTTCGCGGAAAAAAAGAATCGTTATAGTAGAATACAAGAGCACTTGCAATGCAAACCAAAATCGTTTTTGAAAGTCTTGCGCCATAAACACAAAATCATATTGTTCATTAAATTTTGCAAGAAACCGCACAAGCCGATTTGATAAGTAAAGAAGATATGGAATCGAGAAAAGGTAGAAAAATATATAAAGATACGTATCCGTCGCATCTTGAAGCAATAATGAGCTAAAAATAATAATCCAAAAAGCTATACTGAAAAAATGAGAATAGCTAAATTCGCAAAATACGACCATCAAAAGCCGAATAAGCCTTCGAAAGCCCTGATCATTAATACTGAGTAAAAAATTAATAAAATGCGGCAATATTCGATACGTAATCAAAAGTGCAAAGGATATGAGAAAGAGCTTAATAAGATAGGCAAGAATGGTAATTGGTTCTTTAATAACATCGACCATTCGATTAAAGGTACTCATAAAGGTACCCTTAACGAAATAATTTCTTACAAACGCAAGAAAGTTCAATATATCAGGAACTATATTTTTTATGCCATCCCACGTAATTGCATATTCAGGGCGGTACCAAATTGTGCGTGATTCCAACTCGCCTGATATAAAAGAAATAAGGCGAAGTTTATTATTAAGCTCAAGAGATATTCCTGAATAAATACCCGTAAGCTTACTTAATAAATCGGCCTGTTTTTTTTCTGATGCTTCCGCTATCGCAAGAAAATTAAGGCACTCGGTATATTCAGTAGGATATGCCCTGAAAATAGAAGCATGCTCTTTCTTTATTTTCGTTTGCAATGCAACAATATTATCAAGAATCTTTTTTTGATTATTAATATCATCAGCGATCAAATTAATTTTTTCTTTTGCTCTATCAAGCGCTGCTTGCGACTCTGCCCTTGGGCCTTCATACAGTTTAAGCTCCTGCGCTATCTGATCTTCTGTGGTAAATTTACGATGATACGACTCTTTCACCTGAAGCATCAACTGTTCAAATTTTAATCGTGCGTCCTCAAATTCTATATGCGCATCCAAAAGATCTTTTTTACGCTGCAATGTCGTAAATTCTGTTTGCAAGGTAGCCACAGTACAGTATGCCACATATGCAGAGGCTGAGCCAAAGGAGTCTCTCGCCCAATCAGCCACGTCGCGCCCAAGAGTGATCCCATATTGCTTAGCAGCCTCTTGTAATTTATGCTGAGCCTGCTCCTCTTGCAATAAAATGAGATCAATTTCAGAGCGATACTTTTCTTTTGTAATTCTATGTTTTTGTGTTTTTTTAGTAAGATCTTCTCGAGCATGTACAATATCTGCTTCTGTAACACGTACAGCAGGCTTAATTGCTTTTACATAATCTTTAAAAAGAGCTAAATGCGATTTTGCCAAAAAGAGTTGAACACCAAGATACTCCTTTTTAAATGAAGCCTCTTCTATTCTGAGCCCATCAAGCTCTTTGCGATATTGATATATCCGTTCTTCAAGTGTCAAAATCTCACTTCGTTGCTGCGCATCCAAATCTTCCGTTTCAAGATATTTGCCCTTTTCTACCTGCTCTTTTTTTGTTTTGTACGTCTCTTTGGTTGCTTCCGATGCCCGCTCTCGAGCTTTTAGCTCAGCAACGGCATGCTTTGATTCATCTGCAAGCGTCGCAACCTTTTTTTCTTGGTCTTGAATTAAATTATAAAGACGCTGCAAATCTTCAAATGAATAAAAAAGCCGCTCGCCAAGGCGATACTCTTTTTTAAAACTTTCATAGTCGGGATCATTGAGATATTCATGTAAAACTCGCGCAGTGTCATCAAGCAAAGAGACTATCCGTTCGCGATCTCGCAGCAAATCGCGATATATTTGATAAAGCTCACTTAAAATGTGCTGCTTTTTACGGAGGTATTCATTTTCAGGCTTCTTTTTAATTTCAAAAGTAAGCCGTTCAATTTGAGGCCGTATATGTTCGGCATTCGCTCGCAATTCAGCTTCGGTTTCCAGTTTAATCTTTGAAAATCGCTCCTGCTCTTTTTTTATTTTATCCAGCTGCTTTTGCCGCGTCTCAATTTCGCTTACTCCCATCACCTTCACCAAAAGGTTATCTGCCTTTGGAATTGGTAGTACGGAGGAGCTGTCCGCAAAAATATGTGCACTTAAACAAAGAAATATGGTAAAGACGTAATTTTTATATAATTTCATACTCTCTTATTCATCCAGTAAAAAATGTATGGTTTTAAATTGTTCAATCGCGGGATGTTCAGAAACACATACACGTAACCATTCATCTACTATCTCCTTCTCTTTTGTATCAACGGATTCTCGCGCCAATTGATGTGGCTGCAAAGCCATAAATCGATACAAAATTTGATGGGAAACGCCAGGAAGTTCAACCTGCATGCCAAGAGTCGTAAACAATTTGCACAGGTACAGTTTTTTTGCATATGGTCCCCACTCACTGCTTGTATCAACTGTATACAAAAACTGAAGAAGTTCAAACATTTGCGGAGTATGACTTCCAATCGGAACAAAATAGTAGCAGAGCTCAAGCACATGATGCCAAAATAAAATATCTGATCGCGCAATAAAA
Source organism: uncultured Pseudomonadota bacterium (assembly GCA_964495945.1). Taxonomy (GTDB): domain Bacteria; phylum Babelota; class Babeliae; order Babelales; family Vermiphilaceae; genus JAJCZB01. Next base: position 26,730 of record CAZBWL010000002.1, read on the forward strand.
AAAGGAAGGTCCATTATTTCGTAGTCTGCAAGCATTCCAATTGTCCTTCTCTCAGATTCAATTCGATATCGAATCAGTGCCCCGACAAGCGGCTGCTTAAAGCTGATACAATCAATCCGCCCATGGACTGCATCAAGAATCGCCACCTTGTGCGATGTTGTCTGTTTTAGTACAATACCCTGAGATTTATGCGATTGCTTCACTAAAAAATCCTTATAAAAATTTATATCTCAAAGCATACCATACTTTAGAGACAACATAATGAAAAAAATATGCTTTCTTTTTTTATGCATGATATCGCCAGGGCATGCAATGATCCCCGATAGCTATGAAGAGTTAGAGCATGCGCAACCTAAAGAAGAAGCACATATCGCTTCCTATACACGAAGGCTATGGAGGCATCTTACAAAACACGGAAATGTACACGATCTCAAAAAAAGAATCGCTCAAGAGATTCTTAATGAATACGATGAAGAACTTGATTATATTGAAAAATGGGCTTTGAAAACCTACTACACCAAAACCATTCCTATCAACGATAAAGCAAACTGTGCAGTGCTTATACATCCAGAAAAGGGACCACTGATAGCCTTTTCTGAAGAGCGTTATTCTACAATGCTTTATCTTATTAGCCCTGAAAAAGGCAAAATCACATACAAGAAAAAATTAAAGAATAATAACTTCTATGATTCTGATAGAATTAATCCCGTATTGTCTTCATGCGGAACATATCTTTCTTTATCAAGAGAAGATTATCCCTATATTTATATCAACATTAAGTCGGGCACAATACTTACGGAAAAACCTCAAGAATCGCTCTTTTCTGGAGAAAACTGGATATATTCCCAAGCTCCCTATGCCATTATCCAAAATAAAAATAATGCCACAGCATTTATTCATGCGCTCAAAAAATCCAATCTCAATTGCGCTATGCTGTTTTGCCGCCTTTTTGAATCCTGGAGAAGAGGCGATTATACTCACCATATAGATAATGAAAGCATAGAAAAGTACACTCACGAAAAATTTTGGCCCATTTTTCAATGGAACAAACAAGATCTTATATCATTGAGCTATACAATTAAAAAATTAATTGATGATGAAATGCCTCTTTATGATTCAATACCCAAAATAGAAAAACCCAAAGAAGCTGACGACGAATCAAGCGAATAAGAAGAAGAAGAAGAAGAAGAAGCCGAGTCATCAAACGAAGTGTGGTATTCATGATGCCACAAAGATCCAGCAGCTCAATCTCATAACAATTAATTGATTGCTTTTCTACCCCTCTTTAAATCATTATCAAAGCGATAGTATTAAAGGGGGGCATATGATACGCACAATAGGTATAATCTTTTTATGCATCGCTACATTGCAGGCAATGGAAAATATCAATGATAGCAATTCCACTGAGCCTACAATATGGTCGCAAAAAGAGTCTGAAGATTTTCTTAAGAAAATCTGTCGCTATCCTAATCTAAGCCGATATATTGGCGGCTATATTATGGATTATTACGAAAAAGAAATAGAATCACTCATATCTGATATCGCCACATATGAAACGGATTGCCATCCCGAATTATATATTTCAGCTGCTATCAGCCCTGATAAAACTAAGTTAGCCCTCCTATCTCAAGAAACATATGATAAAGGATGTTGTGAATTGCATAATTGCGTGACAATTTTTGATATATCATCATCAAAGCCAGAAATTATTTTAAAAAAAACAGTACTCCAATATCCAAAGGGCATTTTGGCAGGAATATTTTCTCCCTCGAATGCCGCACTTATCATAAAAAACGATTTTTTTGAACATTATGAGATAGATCCATCAAATTTTAAACTCCATCCAATTGAAGATCCTGGATATACAACCTATTCCTGCGGCCATATCATTACTGATGAGAGTAATCATATTCCAATCCCTCTTGGCCCACACTATAAACTAACTATCAAAACTGATCCCAAAAAAGAGAATCGCATTTTTTTGACAAATATAACTCTCTATAAAACCTTAAAAAATCATTGCGAACGATCCTACGCATATCAAGCATCATTATGTGCACGTCTTTTTAACGCACAGAGAGAAAAAAAAGAGATCTCCTTTTCAGAAAAAGAGATCTCGTATATGCATCAAGAGTTACAATCTCAATTTTCAGCCCATGCGCCCTCGCATTAATCAGCCCACATGTTGTCACGCAGAGGAAATTCTGCTTTTTTTCTATCAAATGTATTTTTCTTTATAAAACAGATAAGCATATCATGCCTGAACAAATCTTTATTAACACCAGAATTTAGATAGGCTAATGCAAATCGTACCTGCTTTTGTACTAATTTCTCCGAAAAAGATCGCATGTAAACTGAGGGTACTAAAATTTCATTAATATATAGCTCGATCTCTTTAAAATTATTCTCTGCTTGTTCAGATTTTTTATACTGTGGATCATTAAGCTGGTTGCTTCTTAAAAATTCCAAACTATTAATAAAGCGATCCAGTTTATCTTCGTAGTTCTCCATGCCCATTATTGAAGCCGAAATACAGCAGAGGCCCAGTATAAAACTTTTGCTCATAAATGCTCCTTTAGTATATAAATGTTACTCTAGTCCCAAATCACGAATAAATGCATCTTGACGAGGCTCTCTTCCAAGAAAATTTTTCAAGAGTTCATTTGGATCCTTGCTGCCGCCGCACCCAATAATTTCACGGACATATTTCTGGCCCATTTCTGTATTGAGCAATCCGTGTTGTTTGATGGTATCAAAAAGATCAAGTGCAAAGACTTTGGACCATAAATATCCATAATATTTTGCTCCATAGCCGGTCAGATGGCCAAAATTGCAATACAAGCGATATTCTGGCCCATAATGCGCATGCGGTAAGCTCTCTGCTAATACATCATGTAAAATTTTGTATGGATCTTTATCTGCGCCAGCTTCATAAAGCTTAAGGGCATACTGAGCCAGCATTGCCTGCCGAGTTACAAACGATCCTGCATCATATCGCTTAAGTGCGATAATATTATCAACGATTTCATCAGAAAGAGATTCTCCCGTCTCATAATGATGTGAGATTTTTTTAAGTGTCCCTTTATCATACATCCATTCTTCAAGCATCTGAGATGGCAGCTCTACAAAATCGGTCTTCACGCTTGTGCCTGCATGGCTTGCAAGTTCAGTCGCACCCAAAATAGAATGCATTGCATGGCCAAATTCATGGAAAAACGTCTTTACCTCATCACGCTTTAAAAGAGATGGCCTTGATTTTGTAGGCTTTGTAAAGTTAGCCATCAAAACAGACACACCAGGCAAGCGCGTACCATCAGCCAACTTCATAGAAGGAATTAGTCCAGCATGGGCCGCATGAGAATATTTATCGGGGCGCGGATATAAATCCATAAAAAGGTATCCATAGAGCTGACTCTTATCTGCATTATAAACCTTAATAAGCCGTACATCTCCATGCCACATATCTGAAATCGGCACTTCTACAAATTCTACATTCAAAAATATTCGATAAATATCAAGAAGCTGCTCTACTGTCTGCTGCATCGGAAAATATTCTGCAATCTTCTTTTCATCGATATTAAACTTCTTCTCTTTATATCGAGTTTTCAAAAAGCCAATATCCCACGATTTAATTTTTCCATCCGGCATACAAGTCACTGATTGGGGGAGCTCTTTTATAAGCTCCTGTATTTCAATAAGCTCTTTCTTTTCGGCTCTTTTTTGCAATTCTGCAAGAAATTGTGCTGCACGCTCTGGCGTCTGGACCATTTGCTTATCAATATTCAGATGGGCAAAGCTTTTATAGCCAAGCATCTTTGCAAGCTCATCGCGCAATGCGATAATTTCTTTGATAATAGTTTCATTTTTTGGATAACCACGATTACTCGATTGCTCATAAAGGCGCTTACGCGTTGGCTCATAATCCGAGTAGGCCATGACATGAAAGTAGGTTGGATAATCAACTCCAAGAATATAGTTGCCCGAATCATCCTTTCTAAGATTTTCTATAAACTCACTATCAATACCCGCAAGCTCATCTTTGCTTACCGCAATCGTACGATTATCTTCCGCAATATTGCGATCATACTGCAGCTCAAGATCCTGCAATTTCTTTTTTAAGTCGCCCACTTTTTTAAGCTCAGCATCAGGAAGATCGAGGCCTGCGCGTTTAAAATCATCGAGCGTTTCCGTAATAAAATAGCGCTGCTCTGGCGTTAAATCTTCCGCCAAAGCATTACCTTCGGCATACTCTTTAAATGCGTGGTAGATCTTTTTATTGTTACCAACGTGATCAACAAAAAATTCTTCTATTTTTTTGAGGGCATTCGTACCAGCCTGACGCATCTGCTGATCAGGATACAGCTCTTTTACAATAAAATAGACCGAGCCAAGCACTGCAGCATCAGCTCTGGCAATAATGGTATCCAGCGCCCGGGCAGTATTTTCAAATGTCCGTTTTTCTTTTGGAATGGCAATAAGCGCATCAATCATCTGTAGAGCTTGCGCAAGAGCTTTTTTCGTATCAACTTCTATCGCACTTACGTGCTTAGGAAAAAAATTTTGCGCGTCCTTGATAGATTTAATTGAACTACTAATCATTGATGAATCCCCTTTGCGAGCACAGTATGCAAACGTAACTGAAATACATATTATTGAGACAACGGCAACACTAATCTCTTTTTTCATACAAACTCTCTTTTTTTACATGCAAAAAATATAAAAAAAGTGTACCACAATGTCAGATTATAAAAAGATTATTCATTATCCCTGAGATCGCGCCATTCTGCGCGAAGGGCAATAGCCGTTTCAAAATCAAGCTTTTCAGCAGCTTGGGCCATCAGAAGCTCAAGCTCAGCAAGACGAGCCACTTTATCATAAGTCGATTGTGTTCGCTCTGAGGCTTCTTTTTTCTTTTGAGCCTTTGATTTAGAGGCTTCGGCAATAAGCTTTTGGATATTGGTGATGCTTTTTGTCACTTCCCGTTTTACCGTCTCGGGAGTAATGCCATGCGCTTCATTATGCGCCTGCTGGATAGCGCGGCGTCGTGTCGATTCATCAATCGCTGCCTGCATCGATTTAGTCGTTTTATCGGCATAGAAAAGAACTTTCGCTTCCGTATTTCGTGCCGCACGTCCCATAATCTGAATCAATGATCGCTTATCGCGCAAAAAGCTTTCAACGTCCGCATCCATAATCGCCACAAGCGCCACTTCAGGCAGATCGATTCCTTCTCGCAGTAGGTTTACCCCCACAAGGCAATCGAATGTACCAAGGCGGAGCTTTTGCAAAAGCTCCGTGCGCTGAGGCGTCTTTAAATCACTATGCAAATAGCAAACTTTGATTTGTTGATCTTCAAGATAGCGCGCAAGCTCTTCTGCAAGCTTCTTGGTAAGCACCATTACGAGCGAACGATAGCCACTTTTAGTCGTTTCTTTGATTTGCTTGATCAGATGATCCATCTGCCCAATTCGGGATACCACTTCGACTTCCGGATCTAATAAACCAGTTGGCCTGATAATTTGCTCAACAATCTGATCTGAGTTCGTCAGCTCATATTCTCCCGGAGTCGCCGATACGAATAAAACATCGTTAAAATAACGTTCTATTTCTTCAAACTTGAGCGGCCTATTATCATATGCGGATGGCAACCGGAATCCAAAATCGATGAGCGATTTTTTGCGAACTCGATCCCCAGCATACATGCCCCGCAGCTGCGGAAGTGCAATATGAGATTCATCTAAAATGAGTAAAAAATCTTTCGGAAAGAAATCAAACAGACAATAGGGCGCTTCGCCCGTTTTGCGGCCATCAAAATGAATAGAATAGTTTTCAATTCCAGAGCAAAAGCCCACTTCACGAAGCATTTCAATATCATGAGCTACTCGCTTTTCAATTCGTTCGCGGTATAAAGGATTTTCTATTTTTGGAAGCCAATCCTGAAGTTCAGCCATAATGCTTGAAATTGCCGTTTCCTTTTTTGCATCAGTCGTCACGAAATGCTTTGCAGGAAATATGATCGTATTATCAAGCTCCATAAGCACCCGATTATTCTGCTTATCGATCCATTCCATTGATTCTATTGTATCGCCAAAAAGCTCAATGCGAAGCTTCTCTTTTTGATAGGGCAAATTCACTTCAATCGTATTGCCTATCACTTGAAATGTGCCCGATGATCGATCCATTTCATTACGTTTATATTGAATAAAAATAAGCTGGCGAATGAGATCGGCCCTACTTATCCTTTGGCCTACCTTTAATGGAAACGCCAAATTACGATAATCGCCCGGATCGCCAAGCGAATAAATGCTCGATACCGAGGCCACTACAATTACATCATTTCGATTGACAAGCGAGGCCGTCGCCTCAACCCGCAAGCGCTCAATTTCGCTATTAACCTTCGTCTCTTTTGGCACATAAATATCCTGGGCCGGCAAATAGGATTCAGGCTGATAATAGTCATAATAGCTGACAAAATAGCACACTTTATTTTCGGGAAAAAAAAGAGAAAACTCTTCATACAGCTGTGCTGCCAACGTCTTATTGGGCGCCAATACCAATACGGGCTTATGCTGCTTTGCAATGACTTGCGCCATCGTATACGTCTTTCCAGATCCGGTTACCCCCAAAAGCGTAGATCTTCCAGGACGATTTGAAAGCAATTTTTCAATCGCTTCCGGCTGACCGCCCGCAGGAGCAAAGGGAGTATGAAGTTTGAACGTCATAACGCATCAAATTAATGGTTAAAAGTGAAGAAATTTTGCTAGCTTTTAGCGTACTAAAAATTGCCAAACTGTCAAGTTTTGAAGGTGTCGTCAAAATAACACAATAAGATTTTTTTAAAATCCGACTTCAAAAAAAATGATTTTTTCAGTATCATTTGGTTGCAAGTTATAATCACTTTTTTTCAAAAAGGGACACATTTTATGAAAAAATTACCGATCGGTTTGCTTTGTATTTCTTCATTGCTTTCTGCCACAGGCCCAAGCTTCTTCTCTGAATATTATGCTTCATGCCCAAAAAACTCGGAATCAAGCGAACAACCTAAAGAAGATACCCCTACGGGATCATACGATGAAGATCAAGCACGTGCATTCAAGTTATTTCATGAATGCTGGAAAGATCCTAAGAAAAAGGCTGGCTTAGCGGATTATATCAAAACTATAAGCAATAGTAATAGTAACACATCAAACAAATAATGTTGTAATAACTTTATTATACTTATCTATCAGTATGCGCGATGCATAATTTTGAGATAACTCGTATGACCTCTTTTGATACAGCTGATATTTTTCTTGATGCGTTAAAGCACAGATCTTTTGTGCCATTTGCTGAGCAGAGCTAACAATAAATCCGTTTTTACCCTGAACGATACAATCTCTTTGGCCTGGTCCATCAATCGCTATAATTGGCAAGGAACAGGCCATCGCTTCTGCGAGCACTATCCCTTGGGTATCAAGGTATGACGGAAAAAGAAAAAGATGCGCACTTTTATATGCCTGCAATAGTTCATCATCGGAAGGCTTAACTATAAATCTGACTCGATCACGTAATATCGAACAGTTGCTCACGGTATTTCGAAGCTCGTACTCTAATGGCCCATAGCCCACAAGCGCCAGCTCGTATTCCTGAGATAGTGCATGCATTACCTTAAAAAGAAACGGTATATTTTTTTCTGGTACAAATCTTCCGACAGATAAAAGCTGATACGGCCGTTTTAAAACCCGATCATGAAATGGCAATCCTGCGAACATATCGCGCAGTGGGCTTGGAATTACGGATACATTTCTAATGCCACCCTTTTTTAAAAGACGATCTCGAATTGTGTTACTTGGAGCAATAATATGATCAACCTTTTTGCAAAATCGAAGCACCATGTTTTCAATAGGCCATTTTAAAAATGTCGGGCTCAACGGAATGCTTTGAAGATACTCTTCATAGATTGTGTGATGCGTAAAAATCGTTTTAATATTCCGTAATTTTGCAATTGATAGCGCTACAGGCCCAAGCAAAAATGGATGATGTATGTGTACAATATCAGGTTTAAATGTATCGATACAATCTTCAAGATATCGTCTCGAGCGCCATGGAATAGCAGCATATTTTCCATGATATTGAAATGTATAAAGCGATGGAATTCGATATACCCATACCGGATCATCTGAATGATCATCCAAAAATTGAAATGTCACGAGCCTAATATCATGCCCAGCTTCAATGAGCTTTGGAATCAATGCTTGCAGCGATCGAACTACGCCGCCAGAATAAGGAGTATAATTGTTGCTCACAAAAATAATCTTCATACATTCCCGCATGCACATCAAAGATACGATATGAAAAAATCTGTAGCCCCTCTTTTTTACTCATAATGATTCTAAAGCGTTTCAAACCCTATATCTAACACTGGATACTGCTGCCATCCTTTAAAATCAAAGTGCCACCATTCCGTTTTAATCGGTTCAAATCCATATTTCACCATCATACTACGTAATTTTTTTCTATTATTTTGAGCTTCTTGCGAAATAGCTTTACAATCAATCCATGCTTTTTCAGTAAAATCATCATGAGCTGTACCCATCTCAAGTAGTGAGCCATCGGAAATTCTGTATAAAGAAATATCAACAGCTGTTCCCCGCGTATGACGGCCGCCCTTTTCGGGATGACTTACATAGCGCTCATCAGGGCACACATCCCACAATTTCTGCTGAGCTTGAAGCGGGCGATATGCATCATACACAATAATGCCTAGCCCTTCTTTTTTAAGCTCAGCACTTATCTTTTTTAATTGTTCTGCCGGCTTTTTTAAAAGATAGCACACAGGCTTTGCATAAATCTGCTTGCCAGTAAAATTTAGCGCAGTGGCATAGACACAATTAATTTTACATCCAGGAATTGTTGAAAGATCGATCAAATCATGAGCAGATAGAAAACTGCTTATAAAGCAAAAGCCCATGTAGATTGACTGTTTCATCAATATTCCTATCCCACTTTTTTTACCGACGATGCACCCTGTGCATTTATATCAACTCGAGGATTTCCTTTATAACTCACAACAGCCACGCCACTTGCATCAACTTCAAGCTCTTCCTTTACGCATACCGTCGCTCGTGATGCGCCTGATACAAAAAGCTTTGCCTTATGTGATTTCAATCCTCCTGCATCATAATGCATTGATCCATCGATCGTTACATCCTGCTTGATTGCAATACCCTCAAGATAGATACGTGATGATCCTGATCCTTTGATACCTAATTCTTCAACCTTGATTCGCGCCTTAGCACGGGATGCTCCCGATATCTCAATATCAAAACGTGGTACAGATAAAGCCCTAGCTTCAAAGGTAATATTTCCCTTTAAATCGAGAGAGTTTAGATGATTTACAACGATAAAATAGTTGATCGGATTTTTGGTTTGAACATGAATCGATTCATCAATGCTAATTGACAGTGTATCGTCTTTTACGGATGTTTTTACATGCTCAAGAAGATTATCATCTCCCTCAATAATAAGCGACTCTTGAAAGCCTTGCTTAAGGTAAACATTCCCAAACCCTCCAATTGAAAGCCTCTTTATCTGCTTTATAGGACGAATATCTTTGGCAAGCTGCCCTGAACCATGAACTATTTTTGATTGTACAGAAAGCCAATTGCAAGAAGGCAAAGATGCTATAATTATTACACTCAAAAGCAAATAGTTCATATGAATCCTCTCACGTTGTAATGTGCGCCTCGGCTAGTATAGCAATCATTTTACAATTAATCCGCTTCTTTACTCAAAATATCGAGCATCAATTGAAAATGTACCTCCGCCCGAAACTACAATACTTATACACACTAGAAGCATTGAAAGCGCAAAAGCAGCTCCAGAAAATCCATCCCCTTTTGAGATATGCATCACAACCGCAACAAACATCGTACATGCAATAGCGGCTGCTGCAAAACGAGTTAAACATCCGAGCACCAGTAAAATACCACCCAAAAATTCTGACATCGCCGCTTTAAAGCCAAATAACATTGGCATACTGCTGATTCCAAGATATTGCAATTGCGATCCGAGCCAAAGCCATTTTTCTTGACCAGCCATAAGCTTTGTAAATCCGAAATTAATATAGATGATTCCAATGCCAACACGTAAAAAAAGTAATGCGATATTTTTTAAATACTGGTCATCTTGAAACAATATTTTTTTTATCATGATACGCAGCTACAGGTAAAAAACCAACCTACTACTACCAACGCGATGTTTATACAATAGGTCGCAATGCATAGTGGGCACAATGTTTTAACTTTAAAAAATAGAAGATATGCATAGTAAAAACTTGCAAGAAACGCGATAAAAACTGCCGTAAAGAAAAATTCATACCATCCCTTATAAAGCAAAAAGAGACACCCCGCATAAAAGTACATACCGATGATCGTATTTGAAAGATCAAATGTTTTGCCATACGAACTTGTAAATGTTTTTGTACATGAAGCTTTATCTGAAATATTACATAACGGCTTATAGTGAGGATTTTTTTTAAGCTGCAATTCAACATAATATCCATAGGCTGCTAGCAAAAAACCAACAGTAGTTAGCCCATACAATGCAATAAGCAACATAGTTTCTCCTTTTTATGGAAATTGTTTTACTCCCAATTTTTTCCAATCAGCATCAAATTTTTTCATTCCCTGATCGGTCAATATATGGTGCACCGATTTTTCAAAAACGTCGAGCGGCAGCGTAATCGCATCGACTCCTGCCATAATTGCCGCATGAAAATGATCTACTCCACGGATCGATGCTGCAAGCAGCTTCGTTTTAAAAGAGTATGTATCGAGCATATGTCGTATATCATACAATAGTCCCACCCCATCTTCTTGAATATCATCAAGACGCCCCACAAACGGAGAAATATATTGTACGCCCAATTTTGCCATACAAAGGGCTTGTGTAAGACTAAATAACAGTGTGATATTGAGAGGAATTTTATCTCGAACAAGCTGTGCAATAATGTCATAATAGTCAATATGACATGGAATTTTCACAATAATATTTTTTGCTATCTTTGATATCGCTTGTGCTTGTGCGTACACAGCATCCGGATCTTTTTCTGTAATCTCCACACTCACAACACCCCTCGAAAGCAATTTTGAAATTTCCTTTACCAACGTGCGAGGATCTCCCGCCGCCTTACTCACATGTGTTGGATTTGTCGTTACTCCATCAATAAGGCAAGTCGATTTCCACTGTTTTATTGCCTGAATATCGGCTGTATCAAGAAATATCTTCATTATTACTTCCTTTTTTATACACTATATACTGTACCGTTAGTTTATAAAAAAAGAGTGCCATCATGCAATTCAAATACTATACTCCAATTCTGTTTCTCGCTTTTTTTCAGTTTAACCATATTAATGCTGTTTCGTTCAATCAAAAACATGGATTTCGTTCTGTGCGGGATGGCAAAAAATATAGTAAAAAGCAGAGGCCATACCCAGCATTATATCTTAAAAAAAAACAAGATGATCAAAAACTCCATGCAGCAAGTCCACTTTTAAAAAAATATTTAGAATGTGGAATCTTCATTAAAGAAGCCTCTTCAATAAACGTTTTGCCGTTTGTAAAGTAGCTGATTTTTTAGAAAAATCCTTCCAGAGATCTTTCGTACGAATCAATCGCTGAAATATATTTTTAAGTGTGTATGCCTGAGGTGTTTTGAGCCTCGAAAGCTCTTGCCAAGAAAGAGGCACTGCTATGGGAGCACCCTCTCGTGCTCTGACTGCATAGGGAGCTACTGCTGTGGCACCCCATGCATTGCGAAGCGTATCAATAAAAATACGCTTGCCTCGTTTATTTTTCCGAACATCAAGCGTAAGCTTTGCTGGAAACTTCTCTACCAAATAACTCCCCACACTCTGAGCAAACGCACGGACCTCATCAAACGTGTCTCTTTGCTTGAGTGGAACAACAACGTGCAGCCCACGCGATCCTGTGCTCATTACAAAAACGGGAAGCTTAAGAGACTCCAATAGCTCTTTCATTTTTTTTGCTGCCCATTTAATAGAGGCGAAGCTTACGCCTGGCGACGGATCAAAATCAAAAATCATACGATCAGGATAGTTAAGTTTCGGCTCTTTGCTTAACCATATATGAGGGACACAAACATAATTTCCAAGATAGACAAGAGCAGCCTTATTATTAATTAATGCATAATCCACAATACCGCCCGATTCTCGTTTTACCGGTTGTATTGCTACATATTCAGGAAAATATGGCGGAATATCTTTTTGATAAAATAGTTCACCCTTAATCCCACCAGGAAACCTATGCATTGTAACAGGGTGATGCTTAATGTGTGGTATCATATAGGAAGCAATTTTTTCATAATATTCTACAAGATCCTGCTTTGTAATCTGAGCCTTTGGAAATAGAATTTTATCAGGATTGGTAAGGGGTATTGAATATTTCCCAACCTTAATTTCCATTATTTTTCCTTTTTTTCAATCGACTTCATCTCTCTTTTTAAATCCTGAATAGTTTTTCCAGACTTGACCGACTCTGGCTGCGAAGAAACTGGATTACGACGACGATCCGCATACGTATCGCTCATTTTTATCAAAAGCCATTTTGATTTTTCATCACTTTTTGCAGATGTTCGCACAAGAGCAAAATTTCCTTGTAGCTTTTTGCCTTTCAAAAAAAATTCTAAACGACCTTCTTGCAATGCCTTATTCATCGCAACATCACGAATATTTTTATAGGTCCCACGATCCCAAACTATTACCGGTCCAGCTCCATACTCTCCTTTGGGAATAATGCCTTCAAAACTATTGTACTCTATTGGATGATCCTCTGTCATAATTGCAAGTCTTTTGATACTTGGATTTAATGATGGCCCTTTAGGAACTGCCCATGAAACCATTACTCCTTCAATTTCCAATCTAAGATCATAATGCATAGCGCGAGCAGCATGCTGCTGTATGACAAATCGTAATGACGTTGATACTACTCCTTTTTTCCCTACAGGCTCAGAACTTTTTTTAAAGTTACGCTTTGTTTTATATCGATCCAAAGAACGATTCACAGCTCTCTCCCTCTCTTTATATGGATTACTAATTTTTTGCCAAAAACCAAATTCTAGGACAGTATTGAACATCATACATATATATGTAAGTAAGGAGAGCTTATATGAAGTATTCATTGCGAATGTATACATTCGTCATCCTTTTGCCTTTGTTATTAAGAGCTGAAGAAAGATTGATATCCTTTGATCTGGGTTCCACATTACAATATAGTCAATACGAACAAGGATGCCTTCCTAAGCAGGTGGGGTTTGTTGGAGGCATAGATGTAGATTTTCAGATTCATAAAGATTGGCGACCTTCCCTCTTTTTAAATGTTAAAGGATTATGGGACATACCATACATCGCATCTAAAAATGGACTATTTATCGATATCACAGAATATCAAGCGCTCCTTCACTTCGGTTTAGTTCAAATGAGGCCCGAAGATCAAGACTTTTATTTCATACCTTTTATCGGTGTAGACTATTACTATCTGCGGCATAGCATTGAGAAAGAGATCATTTCACTACGATATGATCTTATATGCATGCCATTCGGAATGGAGTTTAATTATCAAACCTCTGAGCATTTTTCCTTTGGTATCAAAGGATTTTATGATCTACAAATATACACCCGTGCGCGCGCGACTACACCATGCCTTTGCGATACCGATTGCTGCAAAATTCAACTTAAACGTAAACACAGTGTCACCTTCAGTGTACCAATGAAATGGAATTACAATGTGGATGGAAACGTTGAGTTTACTCTTGGATGGCAACCACTATTCAGTTGGCAAGAATATGGAGCAAGCGATCCGTGCAAAAAACAGTGCAGCGATACATGCGACAATGGATCCGATTCTACCCCAACGCTTCCCATTGAAATTCCCCAATTAACCGTATGGCATCTTGGAAGTGTTGCAACTCTGGGCATACGGTTTTAAAAATGCTCTCCTGCCATAAAAAACTTCTGAGTTCTTAATTATAATGGACAGTGATACAATCTAACAAACCGTTGCACTGTTGTAGTTTTCGAGAGCAAGATTGCATTATCTGCTCTTGCTGTTCGATAGACGGAGATGCCATAGTTTGAATAGCATCATCTTCATGAGCTTGTTTGGCTTTATGCTTCATAGTTTCATTATCAACGGTACAATCAGATGCTACATTTTCTGATGTGTATGGTGCATCCAAGGCTGCTGAAGGCACAACTGCGCTTTCTTTTCTCGATGAAGATGGAAGCAAAAACTCCAAACGTATTCCGCTTGTCATTTTATGAATGTAGGAGGACCCAAGCGCACACGATTTTGTAATTTTTGATACAATATTTCCATTATTATGCTGAACCAACATTAACGTATAATACCCAGCCTGTTTTATTAAGGTTCCAACGACAGCAATGTTTCGTTTGCCTACAAAATTAAATCCTTTCATTGATTCAAAAAATGTTTTAAACGATAATCCACTATGCACGACATCCTCAAGACGCACATCCCCCACAGCCAGTTTATAATGAAGCGTTCCTTGTACCTGTTCAAAAAAGGATTGCTCTAACAGACAATTATAATACACAACGTCTTCTTTAAAGGGCAAAGCGAGGCTCATCTCTTTTCCTTTTATAGAAAGCATCAGCATCCCATCAGAGGCCAAAGCAACCATCGAAATATAACATAGAAATAATATTTTTTTCATAATACTCCCTTATTAAATGAGATAAAAATATATCAGGCGGAAGTATAGTACTAAAAAATGGAAAAAAGAAATTGTGCTCTTGTACGATTCTTTGTGGTATGAATATTGTACCCTCAAGATACATGGCTTGATAATTACCATTCTTTATTGTTTGATAGTTTATTGAGATATGCTCATGTAATCCAACGGACACTCGCGAGCTACACAAGGCATAATCTACAAAAGTATCAATCTCAAACGTGTCATCATTCGTACCCTTTTTTAAAAAAAATTCTACCACATACTCATTGAGCACACAGCAAAAATGCCCTTTATCTTGAAATGTAAGTGATATACGTTCTTTTATAGAAAGTGCCTCACATCCAACAAAACCGTCAAAACAGTATTCGGCCATAATGGACGTTGAAAATAGTATAAAAAAGATTATATATTTCATAGTACTCACAAAAAAAGCCCCGCTTTAAACGGGGCTTTAACTTTTTTTCAACTGTTAAAACTACGCAGCTGCTACGGACAAATTATGCGCAATAAACTTGAATTCTGCATCTACGCCATCAACTGGGCATTTAAGAGAAACTTCGTCATTATATGGTGCGTCAACTGTTGGTTGAGCAAGAAGGTTACCATTTTTGACAACCTTAACTTCAAAAGTTGCTCCTACTGCATCTTCCTGTTTTAATGTCATGACAACATCTACACCATTACATGTTAATGTGTGAGCCGCTTCATCATTGGTAAAGATTACGTCTTGACTAATATCAAAAGTCCCCATACATGCCTTCATTTCAACACCGACAGAAGCAATCGCACATACTGGTATAAATAAAACTGCTAATAATAATTTTTTCACACAACACCCTTGTAATAATAATGTTAATAATTTTTCTGCCAAGACATGTGGAACAGTGTACTGAAAAAAATAATTTTGGAAAGAAATCGTCGTTATATAAAGCGCATTTTGACAACATTTTCCATTAGAAATACAATACAAATACATTTTTATTTTTTTACATATCTTTAAAAGGTTTTACGTTATGAACAGATGTTTTAAATCCTGCACAATCGTATTTTTTACAGCACTACTCGTATCCTGCGGCTCATCAGAAATTACCCATTACGACAAAATCGAAAATATTGTTCGTCGCGCAAATCAACTTTCTGAGGAAGCAGAATCAGCGTTACAACCAGCACTCAAGCTTTTAAAAACTGGAGATGAACGAATGATCGATCAGCAACTAAAAACTGTTATCATTCGAAAAAACAAAGAATGGAGCGATAAAGACTGGTTTGCGCTCAGTTGGCGAAGAATGGGAACAGGATTGCAAAGCTACAAAAATTTTCCATTTCATACCTATAAAGATTTTGTCGATCAATATATTTCCCGCCTCAAGCGATTTTGGCAGCAGCTTAATCGAATCAAAGTCGTAGATGTTTCATCAACTCGCAACAAAATAGATCTTCTTATTAAAAAACTCACAGAACTCAATGAAATTATCGAAGCGCATGATCGATACCTCCAAGAGACCGATAAAATGGGCTTAATTATGACTCGATCCCAAAGCAGCTACGCCCCTCTTTTTGGACCGGGAGTAAGAGACATTAAGTAAAAATTGTGTGACATTCGTGTAATAAAGAAAGCCTCTCAAATTTGAGAGGCTTTCTTTATATTTTAAACTTTATTAAAAGATACAAGCAATCTTCGTTTTAGTACGGTTTTGGCACATCACCTTATCCAATTACAAAACTAATCAACTTGTTTTGAACAAAAATAACCTTCTTTACTACCGCTGATTCAAGCCACTTTGCAATTTCATGCCGAGCTAATGGTTCCACTAATTCTTGAGCTGCATCTCGATCAACAGTAACTGTTCCACGAATTTTTCCATTAACTTGAATCGCTATCGTAATACGATCTTGTCTTGCAAGCGCTGGATCATACTGCGGCCATTCCATATCTGCAAGCTGCATATTAAACTTTTTCTCCAAAAGTTCAGAACTCATAAATGGTGCAATTATCGAAAATACCGTCAAAAAATTCTGTACTGTTATTGGCCCAAATTTCATCTTATTGGATATTACATCGTTAAAAAATTCCATTGCCGCAGAAATCGCGGTATTTGGCTTAAAGCCATTAAGGCGATCTTGGTACTGCTCTAAAAATTGATGGTATCGTTTTGTCGTTTGCAATGTTTCTTGCGATTGATCTGGAAGTATGTTACTTCCATCTTCAAAATAATCCCATATTCGCTGCAAAAATCGAGCCATTCCCGCAAGGCCTGCATCCTGCCAAACACAATCAAGCTCTGGCGGTCCCATGAAAAGCATATAAAGACGCAAGGCATCTGAACCATATGCCTTGACCATCTCATCGGGACTTACTACATTCCCTTTTGATTTAGACATTTTTTCAACGAGCCCAGATTTTTCTGAATATTTAAGCACCATGCCTTGATTAAAAAGCTGCGTGAATGGTTCATCAAATGATAGGTAGCCAGCATCATACAAAACTTTTACGTAAAAACGAGCATAAAGTAAATGTAAAATTGCATGCTCAATTCCACCGACGTATAGATCAACCGGAAGCCAATAGTTCATATCCTTTTGAGAAAATGCTTCATCGACATTATCAGGATTTGGATAGCGCAGGAAATACCAGCACGATCCGGCCCATTGTGGCATTGTATTGGTTTCTCGCTTTGCAGCTCCACCGCACGTTGGGCACGCTACATTCACCCATTCAGAAATAGCTGCAAGAGGTGATTCGCCCGTACCAGTTGGTTCATACTTTTCAACATCAGGAAGCCTAACTGGCAGCTCATTCTCTGGCACTGGCACCACACCATCTTTTGGACAATGTATAATCGGAATGGGCTCACCCCAATATCTTTGGCGAGAAAAAAGCCAATCGCGAAGGCGATAGCTCACCTTTGGCTCTGCGTAACCTTTTTCAACACAATATGCAATAATTTGTTGGCGAGATTCTCCAGCTTGCTTGCCTTTAAAGGCTTGAGGTGCTTGCAAAATTCCCTTCTGCATATCGGTATAGCAGAGTTCAAGATTTTTTACTTTTTGAGCCAGCTCAGGATCATGAGCTGGAAACAACACTGCTTCAATTGGAATATTATATTTTTTTGCGAATGCAAAATCACGCTCATCGTGTGCGGAGCATTTTACGATACCCGTTCCATAGTCTTTGAGCGCAAAGCTCGCGACCCATATTGGAAGATCTTTACCCGAAACAGGATCCTCAATGTATCGTCCCGTAAAAATACCTTCTACTTGCTTGTCGCCACGATCTTTTTCCAGTCGTTTTGCAATGATTCGATCGCAAACGTTTTGAATCTCTTTCCGATTAGGAATTCCGGCAATAAGCTTTTCAAGAAGCGGATGATCCGGAGCAATTACCACAAATCGGTCCGCTGCAAATGCTTCAAAATGAGCAGAAAATGTCTGAACTGTCATATCTAAATCTTTGACAGGCGCTGTAAAGAGTAGGCCTTCACTTTTACCAATCCAATTACGCTGCATCATTTTAACTTTTTCAGGCCATTCTAAACGATCAAGCCCCTCTAAAAGTTTTTCTGCATAATCGGTGATTTTAAGCACCCATTGACGAATCTGTTTCTGCTCAACCGCATTGCCGCATCGTTCGCACGCACCGTCAATGACTTCTTCATTTGCAAGGCCCGTCAAACAGGATATGCACCAATTGATAGGCATTTCTGATTGGTATGCAAGCCCCATTTTATACATGACAAGAAAGATCCACTGGGTCCACTTATAATAATCAGGATCGGTTGTATTAACCTCTTTTGTCCAATCATATATCGCGCCAATATCTTGGAGCTGCTCCTTAAAACGATCAATATTTTTTTGAGTATTTGTTTTTGGATGCATGCCTTTTTTGATTGCATCATTTTCTGCAGGCAATCCAAATGCGTCCCATCCCATTGGATGAAGCACATTATAATTTTCGAGCCATTTTTGGCGCGCGTAGACGTCCGAAAGCACATACCCACGCCAATGGCCAACATGAAGCCCCGATCCCGATGGATACGGAAACATATCAAGACAATAATATTTTTTTCCATCTCCCGTTGGGCGAGTTTGTGCTGGCTGATGTTGCACCCAGCGCTCTTTCCATTTTTTATCTACATCGCGAAAATTATATGGCATAGAAATTCCGTCATGTTATTCCATCGGAGTTGCTAACTCAACGATAGTTCCGTTGATATCTTTTACATATCCAATTGTTTGTCCCCAGGGCTTTTTTTCTGCAGATGCAATAAGCTGTGCTCCCTGGGCAACGGCTTTATGTAATGCGGCAGCTACATCGTTAGTCAGGAGTACAATTTCAAAAGAGGGTTTTTGATAAGCATTTTCTGCTATATCGATCTTAAGATTTTCTCGTGCAAGAGCATGCGATACAAATGCCAACACTGTCGATCCAGTTTCAAGCTCAGCATACAAACCAGATTCATGTACCATTCGAGCCTCAAGCCCAAAAGCTTTTTGGTAAAAAGTAACTGTTTGTGAGACATTTGACACATATATAATGAGGTAACCAAATTTCATATGTTCCCAGCTTGTGAAACTATTTGAAGATGTTTAGACTAAGTGTACCAAAACCCCCAAACAAAGGAAGCCTATGGCAACGATAACTACGTCTACACAGGCACATCCCACACATCAAGACGAACGCATCTTAGTAGTTAAAAAATCATACCTCTTTCCTGAAGGCACTTGGAATGGCTTAGAGCAGGTCGATATGCAAGAATATATTCACCTTATCAAATCTCGCCAAGAATTTTTGCCGCGCGCTCAAATGGAGCAAGACCATCGCTACAAACAAATTATTCCTTATTTAGTATTCCGCTTTCACAATAAATACTTTTTAATGCAACGCAAAGCTGAAGCATCTGAAGCTAGGCTTGCAAATAAATATAGCCTTGGAATTGGGGGGCATATCCGCAAAGAGGATATGGCAAACGATTCGATTTTTGAATGGGCACGGCGTGAATTTTCTGAAGAAATAAACTATTCCGGATCATATGCCATTAAACCTCTTGGCATATTAAATGATGAATCAAATGCGGTTGGACAGGTACATACAGGCTTTGTCTTTTTACTAGAAGGCGACTCAGATCAAATTTCAGTGAAATCTGAACTTAAAGATGGCACATTATTAACGCTTGATGAATGCCAGACTTTTGCCGATCGCATGGAAACCTGGAGCCAAATGGTGCTTGAGGCATTGCGTAAATAATGGAGCTCATGCGCCTTCTGAGACTCGTGTGTTAATTTTTTATATTAATCAACATCTTCTAACTTTTGTCTTTGCCTATTTTTTTCTTTTGATGTTGATGATACTGCATCCAGAAAACTCATTTCGTTTTCAGAAAATACCTTTTCTGCCTCTTCGTTTGTAATAAACAACTCGCTGTCCTTTTGCAATGGTTTTCCATATCCCTCTGCCTTTAGCTTGGCTTCCCACAATTGCCGCTCTAAAATTTCAGGCCCTTTCATAATTCGAGGCTCTTTTCCTGGCTCTTGAATTACAGCTATAGGATTTCCTAACGGCCCTTTTTTGATAATTACTTTTGACTCATAAAATTTCTTAGCAAAATCAGATCTTTCTTGTTTGTTCATAGTGTCAAATTTTCTCATTTCACCTGGTATTGCCGCAAGCTCTTTTACTGTAGAAACCGTCCCCTGTGCAACATCAGAAACTAAATTCATTGGATTCAGAGCTGTCGCAGTATCCTTAGCTGCAACCACAGCCCCTGTAACTACAACAGGCAAATCTTCGCCTAATAACTTTTCACCTTCTTTTTTAAGAACAGACATTGCTTCACTTGTTGTTGTACCCATTTGCTGTGCAAGATTTACTACAGCATCTTTTGCATCTTGTGCTTTCTTTTTTGTTTCTTCAGCCATAATATCAACTACGATATAATAGGCTTGAGCTACAATTTTTTTCAGCGCAATCCAAGAAGCTCCAAGCGGATCTCGTAACGCCCATTTTATAAACTCGATAAGCTGTAATAAAAATTCTTTGCTTCCTTTGTAAGATTGATACATTTTAAACATGATATAAATGGTTATTGCAATCAATAGCAGCTTAAAAAAATGCTCTACCGTAAAAGACAAAAGCGCTTTTGATACTCCCTGTACCCCATTTGCTGCAGCCTTAGAAAGAAACAACACCATTGCCATGATCTGCTGCAATCCTTTTCCAAATTGCTTCATCACATTTGAAAGCTCTACCTTAAGCTTTTCAGCTGTTTGTTCATTTTTAAAATCAGGCCTAAATTGAGCATTAATGTATGCGTTATTTTGCGACGCATTCATAGCTAAAACGGCGTTTGAAGGTACCAAAGTCGCTAATGCTATAAAAAGACCTATTGCTATTATATTTTTTAGATTCTTCTTCATTATATCCCCCTATTTCTACCTCATATCTTACTTTATATCGTAGCAATATGGGGCAATTGAACGCAATGCTTTTGATTAAAAACACCGAAACCAAGGGCTTTTCCCTGCTATTTTGTTCTCTTTTTTTAATTGCCAAATAAGCCAAACACTGCTATTTTAGGGATATATGGGCCTATGGCCTGTAATTGTTTAACCCTTTAACCTGGTCTTCTAGATCAGCAATTTGCCCTTCTAGACGGCACTCCAGGAGTTTTTACACATGGCTAAAGAAGTCATACGTCCCGAGCAATTTGCTCAAATTCAGAACAAATCCGCACTTGAAGATACTCAGATTGAGCTCAGTCCAGAGCAGCTACAGGAGCTTAGTGAGCTTTATGATGGCATGTTTGAGAATTTCAAGCCCGGCAAAATTATAACCGGAAAAGTCATTTCTGTTGACTCAGACGGCGTTTTAGTAGATATCGATTTCAAGTCCCGTGGCCTTATTCCTAAATACGAATTCGGCGAACATGAGATTAAAAGCCTCAAAGCTGATGGCGATATTGAAGTAATGATTGATACCCTTGAAAGTTCAGATGGGTCAGTCGTTCTTTCATATGAAAAAGCTAAAGCAATGCGCGCTTGGAACGACATTATGAAACACTACGAAGAGGACAAACCTGTCCATGGCGTCGTGACTCATAAAGTCAAGGGTGGCTTGAGCGTTGACATTGGTATCGCTGCATTCTTACCAGGATCACAAATCGATCTACAACGCGTTACCGATTTTGACCAATTTGTAGGCCAAACTATTCCTGCTAAAATTATCAAAGTTAACCAAAAACGTGGAAATGTAATCATTTCTCGTCGTAAATACTTAAGCGACATTCGATCAGAAGCTCGCAAGAAGATCCTTGGTACGCTTGATGAAGGCCAAATTATTCAAGGTACCGTCAAGAATATCACCAATTATGGTGTATTTATTGATATAGGCGGCCTTGATGGATTGCTTCACATTACCGATATGACATGGGGACGCATTGCACATCCAAGCGAGCTTGTCCGTATTGGCGATACAATCACCGTTAAAGTCTTATCTTTTGATAAGGATAACGAAAAGATTTCTCTTGGATTAAAGCAACTACAAGAAAATCCATGGAAAGCTGTTGAAAATCTTGAAGTTGGCAAGCGCATTAAAGGTAAAATTTCAAGCATCACTGATTATGGCCTTTTTGTAGAAGTAGCAAAAGACATTGAAGGTCTCGTACATATTTCTGAAATCTCATGGACAGATCGCATTAATGATCTGCAAAAGAGATTTAAAGTTGGCAATGAAATTGAGATATTGATTGTTTCTATCGACAAAGAAAATCGTCGTATGTCTCTGAGCATCAAACAACTTGAGAAAAATCCATGGGAATCTATCGAAGAAACATTCAAACCAGGTGAAAAAGTCAAAGGAACTATCAGCAATATCACTGATTTTGGTATCTTTGTACAGATCGTTCCTGGTATTGATGGTTTGGTTCATATTTCTGACCTTTCATGGACAGAGCACATCGATCATCCACGCGATCGCTATGCAATAGGCGATGAAGTTGAAGCCGTTGTCCTTGGTATTGATAAAGAGAATAAAAAAGTATCACTTGGAGTCAAGCAGCTTATCTCTGATCCATGGGATACGGTAGAAGCTCAGTATCCTGCAAACACTGTTATTGATGGTGAAATTTCAAAGATCACCAACTTTGGAGCGTTTGTAAAATTGCCAAACGGAATCGAAGGATTGATTCATAATACTATATTGAACGAAGAAGTTGGCAAAAAGGCTGAAGAAGTCTTTAAAGTAGGCCAACAGCAGCAGTTCCGTATTTTGAATATCAATAAAAAAGAGCGTAAACTTGCATTAAGCACCAAGCTTGATAGCCATGCTTTCTCTGCTCCTCATTCAGAATATACTGAATCACGAGTGAAAAAAGCCGCTGCTCCTCGCGCTCCTCGAAAAGAAAAATCTGAGCCTTCAAAAATAAAAAGCTCGTTCCAAATGGCGCTTGAAAATGCTATGGGAAAATCGAGTGAAGAAAGCTCAGATCTTGATGGTACAAAGGAATAATATGGCATTAGAGCAAACATTTGCAATTATCAAACCTGACGCTGTCAAAGCAGGCGTTTGTGGTAAGATAATCGATATGATTGAACGAGCAGGCTTCGAGATTTTACGTCTTCAAAAAGGACAGCTATCTCCCGATCTTGCTGGACTATTTTACGAAGAACATAAAAGCCGTCCTTTTTTTGGCGAGCTTGTAGATTTCATTTCGTCTGGGCCAATCATCATCATGGCATTACAAAAAGAGAATGCCGTGGCAGATTGGCGTAAGCTTATGGGTTCAACGAATCCATCGCAAGCCGATGAAGGAACAATTCGTAAGGCATTTGGGGCTTCAATTGGCCAAAATGCTGTTCATGGATCGGATGCTAAAGAAACTGCTCAACGTGAATTAGCACTCTTTTTTTCAGAGCCTACTTCACAACAAAAAGAACAGTAAGCCTTTTAATGGCACTAATAAGGCGGGATAAAATCCCGCCTTATTTTTTTGCATTATACTCATCGTCTGTTATATACAAATGAATAGCCGCAAGGATTATACATGCAAAAAGCAGTCTGTATTTTGATCATGCTCATTTTTAAGAATACTATTATATGCATACCAGAGATTCATTACATTCTCATTCATGGAACCTGGTCTGCAATGTTTAGTTGGCATACACCTGGAGGCGATTTTTATGAAACTCTTGCCTCTATATGCCCCAAAGGAACCGTAAGCTTCTTTTTATGGTCTGGAATCAATAGCCATGAAGCACGACTTCAAGCTGGTAAAGAACTCGCTGAATATATACAACAGTTTTACTCTCCATCAACACCTCTTGCTTTCATCGGACATAGCCATGGCGGCAATGTCGGAATTATAGCTTCACATTATTTACAAAACACACCATATCGCATTGCCCAATTTTACGCTCTGGCAACACCCGTTGATGCCACACGATATCTACCGAATATGAATATCATTACTCATTTTTATAATTTTTTTTCATTTAATGACTTGATACAACCCATATGTGGTTTTTTCGGACGAGAATATCCATCTCATGATCGTATTGCAAACATTGCAATAACTATTAATGGCAAAGAACCCGGGCACACAGCATTACATGACCCCATCATTGCTTTGTGGATTCCCAGCATACATAAAACATTATCAGAATTATATTACGAAAACTTTGAAGAATGTATCTTTAATCAACCTCTCTCAATCGATTTTACAAAAGATTGCTCTCCAAAGCTTACAGTTGATCAGAACAGATTTTTCAAAAATGTTCAGGATCTAAAGCTCATTCATTGTTTAATATCAAAAAAATTACTTAAAAACGACATGTTTCATTTATGAGATGTGCAAGAATCATGAAATTCTGCAATAAGGGCTTCTGATTCTTTAATCGTAGGCTGCAATAGAACTCCTATGATACCCTTTTCCCCATGATTTTTTTCGTAGAGCTTTATCTTATCAATATTATACGAAGCTCCAATTTGCTTATAAAAAACATGTAGTGTTTGCGAAAGAGCATCTTGAGTATGAATATGCCCACCATCATTACCACACACAAGGTATGTCCTTTTTGGATTTATCGCTGCAAAAGCATTATATAAATCCGCCTCTTTAATGTTTTTGACTCGTGTATCATTGTGCTGAAAATGTATCAAAACATTAAGCTTTAAATCCGACAAATTTTTAACAGCATCAATCGCTTGAAGTCCATCATCTTTGTATTGACTCCATCTTCGAGCTATAAATTGAATCCAACGAGGAGACATATCAATGGTAGCTTTTGCATCGATGAGTGGACAGTTCAACACTAAAGAACCTTTTTCAATGGTACGCACTAATTGCTTACGTACGTCCTGTGTGATACCAATCCCTTCAAGCACAGAATCATAGCATGTCGATTTATCATTAAGAACCGCCACCATATTTACCGCAACGGCAGCCCCACGAGAATAGCCAAATAAATCGATTGCCTCTAAACGGTAGGTTTTGACCGCATACGCAAGGGTGTACAAAGCAGGAAGCACATCAGAAAGTTGTCCCAAAGACGAGCGCAAACCCGGAAATGGGCCAGCCCAAATTCCATCAGGAAAATTAAAGCTTACAACGTCACCCGGAAGAACATCATAGTATTTCATAACATGAGCATGGCGCTTATTGGGTAAAGCAAATATGCCCCATGGATGAAGATACAAAATAGCTCGTTTACTTGGTTTATAGTATCGTTCATCATTATGAATGTGATACTCAATGCCCAAGTCATAGCCAAATAATTTTTTCTGCTTTTTGACCTCAAGCCCACTACATGGATAGGAAAACACCGAAGCATAATCATGCCACTGACTCAAAACACCATGCAGCATATGCTTAAATGATCCACTTAATAGAGGTCGAATTGTTAGAACCCCGCCTAGGCCTAAAAAAACTAAGACATATCTATAATTTTTCATAATACTCCAATTATTCTTGGGTATCACACCATGCATGATACGATTTAATTTCCTCAGCCACAGATTCACATGAAGGCTGACGCAATGTTTCGCCAATTAATTGGTAATGCTCTTTTTTTTCACAATAGTTCATATCTTTTATAGAATCAAATGCCGCTCCTATATTTTTATAAAAATGATTCAGAGCATACGAAAAAGAAACCGGCATTTTATCATGTCCACCATCATTGCCCATATGTAAAAATGTATGCTCGGGATTTCTCTTACAAAATGCAGCATAAAAATCCGCCTCTTTGACGTTCAGTACTCGCCGATCATTATGCTGAAAATGAATTAACACAGGACACGTAATCCCTTGTATACTATGCGCTGAAACAATAGGCTGCAAACCTTGTGCTTTATAATTTTTACACAACATAGAAATAAGACCACGATATGCTTCATCAATATCACGCACATCAATAATAGAAGCTCGCAAAACAATCGAACCTTTATTAATGGCGTTAATAAGATCAAGGCGATCCTTTTGCGAAAATCCTATGTGCTCAAAATGCGTATCGTATTTTCCAGAAGTATCGGTCAAGACATGCAACGCATTGACTAATGTAGCTCCACCACGAGAAAAGCCCACCAAGTCAAGCGCATCAACATTAAGAACCTTACGAGCATAGTTCATAACGTATAATGCCGGAAGCAGCTCCTTTAATTGCCCAAAACAGCATTTATAAAATCGATTATAAAAAGGAGGAAATAAAGTGACCCGATCAGGCAAATTGAATGATACAAAGTTACCAGGCAACAATCCATAATGAGCCTGTACTATTGCCTGATTTCTATTTTCAGCGACACCATGCATAAAGATTTTTATGCGGCTACCCTTATCCTTTGCGATAGAGGGTGAAGTTTCCCGCACATGCATAATCGAAAGATCGTATCCAAACAGTTTTTTTTGGCGCTCAATCTCAGCATGCGGAGGAACATGCCCTTGTCTCCAGGATGATTTATATCGAGATACAATATACATTTCATATTTTTGGTGCAGCGTCAATGCCCATGATACATTACAGCTTACAGCCATAACACACAAGAAAAGTATCGATCTCTTTTTCATTCAGCCGCTTCCTCACCTTCTCCTATTTTTTTTACAAGCTTATCTAAAATTCCATTTACAAATTTGTATGCATCTTTTTCCGCAAAACCCTTAGCCAATTCAACAGCTTCATTGATAACAATTCGAGGGTCAGTAGTACTATGCTGTAATTCCCACGTTGCAAATCGCAAAATAAGCTTCGTAGCTACACCAACACGTTCAAATCGCCAATTTGACAAAAGAGGTTTATATAAAGCATCAAGATGCTCTCTTTCGATTATAATATGGCGAGCTACAGACACAACTTCGCTCTGAGCCGGAATCTCTAAATCAAATCCACGATTGAAATTATCGGTAATAGATTCAAGCGATTCATGATAATCAAACGAATCGGCCGCATACAGCAAATAAAATATAAGCGCACGCACATCTCTTCGAGAAAGATCATTATATGCTATTGTATCAGTCGCAGACTCACCTAAGCTATCGGTATGCTGCTCTATCTCTTTTTCAGAATCTACCACTATTTCCGATGAGACCTCCTTCATAACTTCCTACTCCTGCACGCGTTCGATATATTCGCCATCTCGAGTATCAACCTTGATATATTCACCTTCATTGACAAATAAAGGAACTTGAATAACCATACCCGTTTCGAGAGTTGC
The DNA here is from genome assembly GCA_964495945.1 of uncultured Pseudomonadota bacterium. Taxonomy (GTDB): domain Bacteria; phylum Babelota; class Babeliae; order Babelales; family Vermiphilaceae; genus JAJCZB01. The sequence continues at coordinate 54,185 of CAZBWL010000002.1, forward strand.
TGATTTAGTAGCACCACCTTGAGCCGTATCTCCCTTTACCCCAGGAGGCGTTTCAGTAATTTTGAGATTCATAAACATTGGAGGAGTTACTGCAATAGGACGATCCTGGAAATAAAGAATCGTATAGGTCGTTTGCTCTTTAAGATAATTAAGAACTTCTTCAAGTTGAGATTTATTAAGGGCAACCTGCTCGTACGTCTCTTGATCCATAAAATTGTAAAGCCCTTCATCTTCGTACAAATATTGCATTTCACGATACTCTAAGTCGGGCTGACTAAATTTTTCCCCCGATCGAAACGTATCTTCATGAACAAGGCCACTAATCATATTTTTCATCTTAGTTCGCACGAAAGCACCGCCTTTTCCTGGCTTTACGTGCTGATAATCAAGAACCATATAGGGCTCATTTTTATACAAAATTTTGGCCCCTTTTTTAAAGTCTGAGGTAGCAATCACAGCAGATCCTTTCAACGAAGATATGTCCGAAAACAGCGATAATTCCTTGTAAATTAGTATAAATAGAGCCCATAAAATTGCAAATTCTGCCTGTGCACAAGGCTTCTCGAGAGCCCAACCAAATTGACTAACTGAATCATTTCATGTACACTGTTTTATATAAAATGGTCACATGGAGGTTCTATGATTTTGCGCAAAAGAAATTCGATTTGGTTGCTGTTTTTTATTGCATTTCATACCCCAATTTCCTGCATTCAGGCCCTTGCAATATCATCTAAAAAAACTGCTCCTATCTCTCTTCAATTTGAATATGCCTTGGCAAGCCTTGGATACGCTTCATATGAACTTATTGCTTCTGCTCAAGAATCAGCATTTCACATATATAAAGAAACAAAGCCCGCTCAGCAAAAAGTAATCGATCTGGTTGGCGACTATTTATATCAGGAAAACAACTATCAGATAATCGTTGCAGCATTCAAAAAAAATCTTTCTCTCGGAATCGACACTGCACTAGAAAAAATTACTGCTTTGTGTGAAATACTCGGGATACAGCCAGAAAGCCACTCTCATCTTTTGCTTAATGAACAAAAGCTTGAATGGATTAACAACCATATCGTATTGATCAAAAAATCATACCACAAGCTAAAGCCTGTTTTGAGAATAAGTGGAACTATGGATTCATTAAAACGATTACTTCTCCTTAATCCTTTGGTTCGAAATATAGGCCTTGATAAACTAGGATCAGTTCTTTTTGCGTACACTGTTCTTACTATAATTCCACCCCAAGAGATACGTGATGCTCTTTATGACAAAGACCCGTGGGCCTTTGCATTGTTAGCTGGTGTTCTTGGAATTGAAGCTGCAATACTATTTGCTGGAAATAGCCTTTCATATTTTGAAAAGGAAAAAGAGCGCCTCAAGGAACGTGAAAAATTCGTTCAAGAAGAAAGCGACCAGGTAGAGTTGCGCAAAAATTTACCATCATTAATCGATTATAAGGGAAGCGGTAGCGGCTTTAAAAAGCTCCATGGTACACATAATGATACGCTCATCAATGATCTTGCTTTTTATATCGACTGGCTTAAACATCCAATTAAATATTTTGGTAAAGATAACGGGCGTAAAGCTCTTTTACTGTTTGGAGAACCCGGAAATGGAAAAGGCATAATTACCAAAGCCATTTCAGACGAATCAAATACCCCTATTATTTCTATCAATACACAAGACGTAAAAAATGGCAAAACCGCTGGTCTAAAATTATTTGCAGCAGAACATATTGCAAAAATGCGTAAATCAAAATCGGTCATAGTGCTTCTTGATGAATTTGAGATGATTGTTGGTGAAAAAGAATCGGCAAAGCAATATTTTCTCACGTTATTTGATGGTGTTCAAAAAGTGAATCCTCATATTCGAATACTATTCATATGCAATACAAATCATCCTGAAAAGTTGGAAAATCGATTAAAGCGGTCCGGAAGAATTAGCGACACGATTTACATCGGCCCTCCAAGCTTCGAGCAACGAAAAGTTATTATTGAGCGAGCAATGACAGAATGCTTTGGAGGCGCTCCATCAGACATTGTGGAAGTATTAGCTCAAAAGTCAGAACATTGTTCGCGGGCAGCTGTCGATGAATTAATACACGCAACGTATGACAAGGCTTTATATAAAGAAAAGCTTCCCGTTTTAGAAGAATTTTTGCACGAACTCGAAAAAATAATAACACGAAATGATCTTACTTCGGGCAAACACGATAGTAAGCAAATAGCATAGATACCAATCAAAGAGCGCTTCTTGTGGCGCTCTTTCACTTTTTAATAAAATGCGGTACAGTATGCAAAAAGCAAGGATACACTATTATGATCAACGACACACAACTTTTGGAACTTATCGCTCAAGAAGAATCTCGGCAAAAAAATAGCATCAATCTGATAGCCTCTGAGAACTATTGCTCTCAAGCAGTTCGAGATATTTCTGCGAGTGTCCTTACCAATAAATATGCTGAGGGATATGCTGGAAAGCGCTATTATGCCGGATGCAGTGTCATTGATAAGGTCGAACTCCTTGCAATAGAACGATGCAAAGAACTTTTTAACGCTGAGCATGCAAACGTTCAACCCCATGCGGGTTCGCAGGCAAATATTGCTGCCTATTTCGCTGTTTTAAAGCCTGGCGATACCATCCTTGGCATGAGCCTTTCTGAAGGTGGACACCTTACTCACGGTCATTCTGTCAATATTTCTGGTCGTTTTTTTAATGTCGTACAATACAAAGTTAATCCAAAAACTGAGCGTCTCGACTTTGACGAAATTCGAGATCTTGCTATAGCGCACAAACCAAAGTTGATAATTTGTGGAGCATCCGCATATTCTCGAACAATAGACTTTGAAGCATTCGCACGTATCGCAAAGGAAGTTGGAGCCATTCTTCTGGCCGATATTGCTCATATTGCCGGCTTAATCGCTGCAGGCGTTCATCCACATCCATTTCCACATGCCGATATCGTCACGACTACAACACACAAAACATTACGTGGCCCTCGCGGTGCCCTTATTATGTGCAAAAAAGAGTGGGCTGATGCTATCGATAAAGCTATTATGCCTGGAACGCAAGGCGGCCCATTTATGCATGTTATTGCAGCAAAAGCAGCCGCATTTCAAGAAGCTCTTCAGCCAGAATTCAAAGAGTATCAAAAACAGGTTATCGCAAATGCAAAAGCTTTGTCCGAAGCATTAAAAAATAAAGGATACAGAATCGTTGCAGAAGGAACCGATAATCATCTTTTTATTGTTGATTTACGAGCTAAAAACGTTTCTGGCCGTGATGCAGAGCTAGCCCTTGAGTCAGTCGGAATCACGTGTAGCCGTAGCTGTATTCCATTTGATCCAGCAAAGCCATGGGTCACAAGTGGCATTCGTCTTGGCACTCCCGCAATTACCACTCGAGGCATGCAAGAAGAGGATATGAATACTATTGCGACTTTCATCGATGAAACAATCATACATCGATCTGACGAAAAAAAACTCCGCCATATTGCCCAGCAAGTTTCCTCATTTGCAACGTCATTTGGAGAAAACCATGTACCATTTACTGAAGCTATTCGAGGAAGCCAGCCCACGGTATAAAAAACTATTTTCTGAAGGAGTCGTCAGCGATTTTTTAATCTATGCAGTCGGCTCTTTCCTTCTTAAAGCGTTATCCCTTTTTGCTCTTCCTTTTTTAATGCGTATTTTTACTCCTTCAGAATATGGTGCTTTATCCTTGGCAACGGCATTTTGCACAGTTACAACTGCTATTATAGGCCTTGGATTGCGCCAGCTTCTTTCTATTGAATACTTTCATCATGAAGCAGAAGATCGTGTTCGTTTGATTAATCAATTTCTAGTGCTTTATACCGTTGTCGCCCTTCCTATAGTCGGTATGAGCTTTTTGCTTAAATCATATATCAGCACATTTATATTTATGAACACACTATCTCCAGCACAATGTATCCCTCTTTTCATTACAGTTTTTTTCTTTTTCTATGGAGAACTATTGTATCAGCTCTTGCAATACAATCGAAAATCATCACTTCTTTTGCTTATTCAGACAATGCTTGCAGCACAGTATCTTTGTACGCTTTATTATTGTGTCTGGATTGTAAAATGGGGAATTACGGGGGTATTATGGGCACAAACATTGTCAGTTGTAGGAGCATCTTTATTGGGAACTATAGGCTACTTCTATACAAAATCTCATCATCATATATTTACAACACATCATCGATCTCAGTACATTGGCTATTTGCGATACAGCATTCCCTTTATTCCTGGAATTATCTGCAGCTGGATTCTTGCAACTTCAGATCGATGGATTTTGGCACGCTCATGCTCTCTTCATGCTGTAGGAATCTATTCTGTGGCTGATCTTTTTGCTCAGTTATTCAACTATAGCATACTTGTCCCATGGGCAAGCTCTTATTTGCCCTATATCATGAAACGATTCAAACAAAACTCAAAAAATTTGGATCTTATAGAAAAAGAAAATAGGAATACCATGCTCTCTTCAATGGCAATACTATTCCTATTCACTTCAATAGGGATTTTTATTGCTCGTCCCATCATTCAGAGTGTTCTGCCTCTTAAATACCACGAATCGATACAATACATATGGTTTTTACTCGTTGGACAAATTTTTTTACTGGGAAGCTATTTTGCTGCAGCATTTCTACAATTTAAAAAGAGGACACTTTTTCTTGCGTTCGCCCTTTTAATACCGGCTCTCATAAATATAATTCTTAATCTATTACTCGTACAATCCTTTGGTATTATGGGCTGCACACTCGCTACCACTATTTCCTATGCAATCTATTTTGGCATCATTCTTGGATATAATATGTACATTCTTTCACATGAAAACAGCGTTTGATTTTTAACAAATTCTGTTCTATTTTCTTGCCTAATACAATTGAAAGGATTTGTACAATGAAGCGGTTGCTTATCTGCATATTATTATGCATGCCAACGTATATGCTTAACGCAGAAGAGATAGCTCTTACCATTCTTGATCAGGAAGGAGGAGGCCTTTTTGCTGAAATTCATAAAGTAATTTCTTGTCTTATCCATTATGAAAAACAGCTTGTATCTGTTTCGGTAGATTGGACCAATGAATTTTTTCCCTACAAAAAAACAGCCAATGAAAATGGATGGGATTTGTATTTTGAACCCATTAAAGCTCCTGTATCACGATCAACGGCAAAGGATCCCGAAGCTATATGTGTTGATTCAACCTCCGTGCATCACGAACTTCATGATCAATGCTGCACAGCCCCGTGGATTGCCTATGATCAGCACCTTCCTTATCGAAAATTCGTTCATGAAAAATTAATGCGATATCTTCATCTCAAACCAGACATTACAGAAAAATGTGAATCCTACTATCAAACATCAATGAAAGGCTACCGCTGCATAGGAGTTCATGCGCGTATTGCACGCGCTCATGCATGGCTTGTACCAGGGCATCGATTGCCAGGATTTGAAGATTACTTTAAAGAAATAGATAAAATTTTGAAAAAAAATCCTGATATTCCCACAAAAATTTTCGTTGCAAGCGATAGCCATATGGGCATAGAAAAATTCAAAGCACGATATGGTGATATGGTTATTTATATAGATGCCCATCGATCGCAGGAAGAACAAGATCCGTGCACAATGTACACAAATGGTAAATTTCTTAAAGAGCACAAAGATATTTGGCATAAAACAAAACAGGGCTATTTTGGAGGTATGACAGCTCTTCTTGATTGCCTTCTTCTTTCAAAATGTGAATATCTTATTTTTACGACAAGCAATTTAGCCTTTTTTGCAAGCTACTACAACCCTCTTATAAAAGGAATATACTTACCTAAAGGAGTTCCTCTTAAAGAGTGCGTTATGAAAAAAAGGCCTGACTTCAAGATTATTAATCCATTTATTTATCCTCAATGAAAGACACTATGAAAAAAATATGTTTGTGGCTCATACCTTTCTCATATTCACTGGCCGCATATCATCCAGTACAAGACGTCAAGCAAATAGTCTTGTGGGGACACAAATTAGCCACGCATACTCATTCTTATATTCACTGGGGATTTAAGCGTGCATTTGAATATATGGGCTATAAAACGTTATGGCTTGATAATAGAGACAATGTTCAACATATCGACTTTGCCAACTCTCTTTTTATTACAGAAGGGCAAGTAGATCAAAAAATACCGGTACGCTCCGACTGCTTTTACATCCTTCACAACTGCAATCAGACAAAATATCAAGACCTTCTTTCCAATGGCCATGCAATAATATTGCAGGTCTATACGCATGATTGTCTAAAACGAAAAGAACCTTCATTGGGTTACTGCTTTCATTATGACATAAAGCAACCGGTCATCTATATGCCCTGGGCAACGGATCTATTACCTCATGAAATTGACGAACAAAAATTAAAAATTGCATCTGTACGTAAAAATCAAAATGCTATATTTGTCGGATCCGCTGGAGGTATGGGCGGCTTTGGAAATCAAATAGCTCTCGAAGGATTTAAACTAGGATGCCAAAAAGATGGGCGTCATTTGATAATACAAAGCGCGTGTTCTTGTAGCATGGAAGATAATATTCGTCTCATCCAAGAAGCGTATCTCGCTCCTGCGCTTCAAGGAGAATGGCAATGCGCTCAAGGCTATATCCCATGCCGTATTTTTAAAAATATTAGCTATGGAGCTCTTGGAGTCACTAATTCAGAAACTGTATACCATCTTTTTAACGATCAAATCGTGTATAACTCAAATACACAAGAATTGTATCATGACGCTGCAAAAACATTAAAAACCTGGTCTCTTGAAGATCAATATCGCTTAATGGATTTTGTCAGAGACAATCATACATATATACATCGAATAGCATCTCTTTTTGATTTTTTTGAAATGGTAGCTGCGCACAAAAAAGGAGCATAACAGATGAAAAAATTATTACTTATTCTACTATGTATAGCCCGTATATGCTATGCAGAAGTACTCATATTTACCCATGCATATAATCGACCCGATTTTATCGAAATTCAATATGTTACATTTAAAAAATTTCTAAAAGCGGATTATAAGTTTGTCGTGTTTAATGATGCACCATCCGATGAAATGTCCACTCATATAGAAAACACTTGCAAAAAATTAGGCCTAGATTGCATTCGAATTCCTCAGAATATTCATACATATGCGTATCTTTATCGCCTTCCACGCGAGCAAGTAAATCATCCGTGCGTCCGCTGTGCAAACGTCGTGCAATATTCTCTTAATGAAATGGGACTAGCACATAACGACTTAGTCATGATTCTTGATTCTGACATGTTTTTAGTTAAAGATTTTGATCCAAGAAGCTATATGCACAATTATGATTTAGCAGGCGTTTCTCAATCACGACCAAAAAATGTTCATTATGTCTGGAATGGACTCCTTTTTTTTGATATGAGAACATTACCTCGCAAAGATCTTATTAATTTTAATTGTGGAGAGGTATATGGGGTACCTGTTGATGTCGGTGGACAAATGCATCATTACCTGAAAGAAGTATCCGAAGCTCGCGTACAGTTTATTCATCAGGATTACGTCAAAAATCATGCCTCAAAATCTACGCTTCAGCTTGAAACAGAAGGATACACCAAACCATGGATCAACTTTATTCATGCTAACCCATGGGGTGTTGAACTGTATCATTATGGAACATTTATACATTATCGAACCGGTACAAATTGGGATCAAAGATCGCAAAATTTTCATGATGAAAAAACAGCCGTATTCAATACTTTAATTACGAAATTACTTGCTGATTAAGCATCATTTCAATATCAGAAAATACCACTTTCCAACGATTAAGCATCTCAATACGATGCTGCATTGCTCGTTTTTGAATATAAGCGCTTTTTTCAGCCCAATTAAGAGATTTCCACTTAGATTTTAAATCATGCCATGAATCAAAATAGACAAAAAGATCCTGATTTTCTTGCATGTACCATTCGCATAATTCTAAGTGTCCGCCCCCAACATTACGAACTCCATGGCCAAACTGCTGCATAAATTTATGCGAAGGAACAAAGTGAACAATACCTTGTTGTATATTTTCAAATAATGCCAAATTAGAGCGTTGATATGGAAAATAAAGCACCCCTTTAAAATCAACCAAATCCTCCGGCCCTTTATAATCCCCATGATACGCAGGAACTCCTACCTTTTTAAGCTCTGCCTCCACATATGAAACACTATTTCCCAATCGAGGATATACAAATAGTGTTTCAGATTTCGTAATAGTATGAGGAATCGCAGAATAATATTCATTTGCCTTTGCTCGTGGCACATGGCCAACAGGTTTTATGCATGTATGAGGAAATGGCACTCCTCGGTGATGACCATAAAAAATTTCGTACGGTGTATACGCAATAATTTTTACATTACTCTTGCTAATAGCCTCTCGCATTGTTTGATAATAATCTTGATCTGGAATTCCAAAAAGAGGCGGTACCGGATCATAATAATCAAATCGATTGCATATCCAAATAATTTGCGGCTTAGTCCAGCCGTTTTCAAGAAAAATGCGTGATAATCGAGCAGTATCAGAAGTCATAATGACATCAAATTGATTAAAATAGTCCTTATGACGCTCCCAAATTTCCTTGCCTCGTTCTCTGGAGATATTATAGATCGCATTGCCTAAATGGCGCCCCTGAAAATGTACTTGATCCAACGGTATCCAATTTGTTACTTCTATATTCAGCTCTCGACCCACATCATCAAAATCATTGATACAACCGCTATGAAAACCTAAATGCAGGAGCTTTATTGGCCGACTAAGAGCATATGAAAATGAAAATATTCCCACCATTAAAAATAGTATCCACATTCTCATAATACACCTCGTTTATATGTCGTTATACCATTCCAATACCCGGATAACCGTTGCCAATCGCGCAATATGGAAGCTTCCAATAAAAGACCACACAAAGACCACCAATATGCTATACGTTTGAAAATATTATGATTATAAAAATTTTTAAAAAAAAGATATCGATAGTTCATAATAAACATCCGACTGACATCATATATTTTGTCTCGAGCTACAGGGCTTTCAAAATGATCAAGTTGTGCTCGTGGGTTAAAAAACAATGGCCCTTTTGCAGAAATTCGTCGCGCAATATCTGCATCTTCCATAAAACAATATCCATGAAACATTTCATCAAAGCGCTCATCTTGGAGCGCTGATGCCCTAAACGCCATACAACAGCCTCCCAACGCTTCCACATATTGAAAGTTATTCGTTCCATAGGGATGCGTTGGCATGCCCGAAAACGTAAATGTACCTGAACTATATGTTCTTTGAAGTAAAAATATCTTACGAAATAAGCGATAGGGCAATGAAAGAGACCCAACATTTCGTATTGATCCCATCCCAGCCAAACATCGAGGATACGCAAGAAAAATTTGCTGCATCTCAAAAAGATAATCAGGCCGCAACTCTACATCGTCATCAAAAAAATAAATAATATCTCCAGAAGCTTTTTGGATTCCCACGTTCCGCTGGTACGTCAAACCGGGCTTTGAATGAATATAGTGTAATGCAGTTCTTTCAAAATTATGGTGTTTAAAAAATGTATTAAATTGAACCATGCTCTTTAATGAAGTATCGCTACTATCAACCACAATAATCTCTGACGGTTTCGATATCTGATTTTTAAGCGATTTGAGACATCGCATAATATCCTTAGGTCTATTTCTCGTGCAAATAATTACACTTGTCTGCAACTCCATAAACTTTCTCCCGTAAAATAACATCTACTTGCTTTGCAAAATCAGCATGATTCTCAGATTGGTATGTTGTAACTGTTTCCGGCCGAGAAACACAATCGCTTGCCACAACAGGAATCCCAAAATAAAGGGCCTCTCGAATACTAATGCTATCTCCATCGCTCAATGTTGGACGAATAAAAAGATCAACTTTACTATATAAAGGCCAAATCTCTTTTTGGCCATCAAGAATATATATCTGTTCGCTAATATCATATTGCTTCATAGCGGCTATAAATTTTTGGCGATTATACGTATCTAAGCTCGCTACCGCCATAATCAATCCGAGATCTGGGTATTGTTTTTTAAGATCATTTATAAGCTGAAATCCTTGATTAAAGCCATACACATCTTTTCCGTCTATATTCATAACGTGTGCGGCATTAAAAAAAATGAGCGGCGTATGCTCCGCGATAAAAATAAAAAGCGATGAATTAAAGGTTGCGATAACAGCATCAGATCGATGCAATACAGGAGGCAAAAACGCATTCTCAATGGCATAATTTTTAGGCTTGATGCCCACATCTTGATAGCTTTTTCTTGCTGATTCTCCGATAAAAATGACTTTTTCTATTGCAGAAATAAACCAAGAAAACATTTTTTTGACGCTATACCTACGTTTATAGATATGACGGCAATCATGTTCGATAAAAATAACATCATATCGACATATTTTTGATAACAGCCATATCATCATGCAATCAACTATCATGCTCGACGCATAACTTGCATGATAATGCACTTCATCGGGACGAATCTTTATGATATTCCACATCAATCGCATAAGATAGAGCGGCAAAAAAAACCTCTTTTCTGTATCAAAAAAAAAGACATTATTATGTGTCTGATTAAGATAATCTATCACTCTCTCAATATGGGTGGAAACTCCCCCTCGCGGAGGCGGGTAAACGCCACAAATCATGATCGTTTTGCGAAACTTATGCTCAAAATATCTATGCTTCATAATGAAGCCACTATACATAATTCTTTTAAACCTGTAACTAAAAAGGATGTTGTATCTATCTATTCGCATCTTTGCCGCTTTACAAGAAAATAATTATTTTCTTGATTTTGCAGATATAGTTACAAAATAATAGGAGCCCCCATTATTAAAATAAACACTTCTAGATCTCTCAAAATTCAATATCCCAACTCAAAACATTAAAAGGTTTTGAATAGCCCACAGCTGCGGTGCATAATCGACCTTACTCGTTTCATTTTTTTTCAAAAGATTCATGAGTGTAGGTTTATCCAAATAGTCGGACCACTTTGTGTTACTACAAACCAAGTCTTGGTAGCGTTTTTTAAAGTACTGCCCATGCTTAAACCACGTTGTAACGGGAGAGATAAACCCAACCTTTTTACGATATATCGTCTCATGAGGAACAATACCCTCAGCAACCTTTTTGAGAATATACTTAGTTTCCTTTTGGCCATATTTAAACCGAACAGGTATTTGCAAGGCTGCCTCGACAAGCTTTCGATCCATAAATGGAACACGCATCTCAATAGAAGCCGCCATACTCATTTTATCAGTACGCGTTAATAAAAGCTCTGGCAAACGATGTTTGAGTTCGATATAAGTCATCGCAGAAAAAAAATCCGCATCCGGTACCGCTTTGTAAAATCTATTACGATAAAAATCTGCAATGGCATAACTATCAAAACCCTGCGGAAAACCTTGTATAATGCTTTCAATTATTGGATCAAATGGATCTGTTTCATGGTTTTTTAAAAATTCATGCTTCCACGATTCTGAAAAGACGCGAACACCTCCCCAAAAAAGATCTCTTCCATTAGCCCAAGATTTTATAAAATCTTGTCGATTAGGGTAATTGGCATATAACGGCCGGGCCGCATAATAAATCCCCTTTTTTGCAACCGCTGGCATAAAATGCTGCGATAGCTTCCAATATCGATGTGTTGAAAGATAATCCACATACATTGGATACCCACAAAAAAGCTCATCCGCCCCTTCTCCTGAAAGCACTACTTTAATACCTGCATCTCGAGCTACTTTAGAAATATAATAAAGTGGAATACACACCGAATCACCAAGCGGTTCATCCTGATGATAGGCAACCGTTTGAAAGCTTTCCGCCGCATCCTGCTCTGTTAAAATAAGCTCGTGGTGATCTGTTCCAAATTTTTTGGCAATTTTTCGAGCCCATGTTCGCTCCTCATGCGGATCACCTTCAAATGAAACCGTAAATGTGGAAACGTTCGCTTGCATTCCAGCCATAAGCGCAACAATCAAACTCGAATCAAGCCCTCCTGATAGCAGTGCCCCTACAGGCACATCTGCAAGAAGACGCTTTTTGACCGCTTCGGTTAAACATTCTCGTACAAGGTTGACACACACAGATTTTTTAGAAAAATCTCCAGGCTCATGCGATGTTGAAAATGGAATCACATCATACCACTGAGTGGCATGCAATGTTCCATCCTTCAAATAGCGAATATAGTATCCCGCTGGTAGCTTATATATTCCGTCATAGAGAGTCATGGGGGCTGGAGTGGAAAGAAAGGTAAGATAATGAGATAATCCTCTGGGAGAAATACGTTCCACTATCCATGGCATCTTCCAGAGAGCTTTAATTTCTGACGCAAAACTAAGCATACCCCCTTGTAACGAAAAATAAAGAGGCTTGATTCCCATTCGATCGCGAAACAAAATTATCTCATCAAGCATACGATCATAAATCGCTCCTGCAAACATACCATCAAATTTTTCAAAGCAAGAAACTCCCCACTTTTTATATGATTGAAGAACCACTTCGGTATCTGATTGAGAGACAAAGGATACTCCATAGCTTTCAAGCTCCTGTTTGATGAGCATAAAATTGTATATCTCTCCATTAAAACTTAAAATCACCGATTGCGTACTATCAATCATCGGCTGGGCAGCAGCCGATGACAAATCAATAATGCTTAATCGACGAGAAACTAATGCCGTATCGTGATTTTGTGATATCCACATGCCTGCATCATCAGGCCCCCTATGACAGAGAATTCGTGATAGCGCATGTAATATTTCATGGTTAATAGAACGCTGCTGCGGTGTTTTATATCCTGCAAAACCACACATTCTGCTCCTTTATGCTTTCACCAAAGATGACGCCATTTCAATTTAAAAAGAGAACTCAGCATACGAAGCCCACCCTTCATTGTGAGCTTACTGTCATCTTGGTCATACCAAATTGTTGGCCATTCTCTAATAGAAAGATTAAATTTTCGACACAAATAGAGTAATTCTACGTCAAAAGCCCATTGGCGAACTGTCAATAAAGGCGTTACTTTTTCTATTGCACGCCGAGTAAAAAGTTTTGCTCCGCATTGATAATCCTCAAAATTCAATCCAAACAACAGCCAAACCAACGGTTGGTACACAAGACGTCGTCCCCATTCCTTTACAGGAGGACGAGGAGGAACCACGCGAGAGCCTTTCATATATCTACTTTTTATAATGCCCTCATAGTCCGTAATATGAACTAACAGCTGATAGAACTGTTCAGGATGCGTTGCCATATCAGCATCTACAAAACCAATCATATCAACTGCCAACTGAAGAGCTGCCTCAAAGCCTCTTTTTATTGCAAGCCCTTTTCCAGCCTCTTTCATCGAAATAATGGTTATAGCATGAGAAGAAACGGCCCTAACTACTTGCTCTGTATTATCAATGCAGCCATTGAGAACAACAAGTATAGTTACGCGGCATTCGGGTTTACTTTCAAAAAAATCAAGATACGTTTGCAACGTACGACCAATTCGTCGCTCTTCATTATGTGCGGGAATAATAAGTGCTAATTTTTTTTCCATGCGCTACCTTAATTTCCACCAGGCCCGAGCACACATCCAAAGCAAAAACCATACTTCCTTAAATCGCTTGATATTCGTTTTGCCGTATGAACGTGCCTTATAGTGAATAGGAACATCAACAATTTTTAATTTCAAATAGGCGGCACCAAACAATAAATCAAAATCCCCAAAAGGATCATGTATCCCTAACTCTTTTCGATTCCCTGCGATTTTTTCGTAATCCTTCTTCCACAATACTTTGGTTCCGCATAATGTATCGGTTATTTTTTGACGAGTAATATATGAAATAATATATCCAAAACAATGATTAGCTACCCACGCCGCATAGCCCATTGCCTGTTTATCCATTTTATATCTTAGACGTGAACCATTAATGCATGCGCGCTGTTCATGCAAAAGTGCTTCATAAAATTTGGGCAGCTCTTCAGGAGGCATCGTAAGGTCTGCGTCTAAAATCATCAAAATATCCCCCACTGCGTGCGCAAAGCCTTTCCTTACGGCATCTCCTTTGCCTTTTCCTTCCTGTACATACCATTTAATATCACGATCAACGTACTTGGCCGCAACTCGCTCAATCTCGGCAAGCGTGCCATCTGTAGAGTTCCCCTCGACAAAAATAAATTCCGTATGATTACCCATTAATGGGCATCGTTTTATGGCGTTTTCTATATTACCTTTTTCATTTCTGCAGGGAATAATAACGGAAACTGTTTGCTTCATATATATTTCTTGTTGCAACGAAAGAATTTACTGCTACTCTGTAGACATATCACCTAATTATAGCTAAGGAGTTCGATATGTACAACTGGTACAACGACAAAAAAACAGTTCATACCACATCTCATTCACTCTGGCTTGAAGATGACGAATTTGAGCATCAAAGCAATTGTGACAATGATAGCTGTGAAGAAGATGATGAGGATGAGTGGCTTGATGAAGAATATAGCCTTGAAGAAGATGAAGATGAGGAAGATGAAGACGACGAACTAGAAGAAGATTCTGATTCGGACGATGATTATTTTTAAGCCTCATCTTGCTCTTGAATATATCGCTCCAGCAATGCCAATAAACCCTATTATTGTCGAAGCTGGAGCATTTACTGGTTCTGATACAATCCGCATGGCCGAAATGTTTCCACATGGATTTATTCATGCATTTGAACCCGTACCCGAGCTGTTTGAAAAGCTTATACATCGAACCAAAGATTACACAAATATTCGATGTTATCCGTATGGATTAAGTAATCAAACAGGGTTTGCGCCCTTTTATATATCAGAAAAGCCCGATAGGCCAGGTATTGCATGCCAAGCCGGCTCTCTCCTTGAGCCCAAAGAGCGATTAAAATACTCTTCTATAATCTTTCCTCGCACAATTCAAGTGCCTGTCACAACTCTTGATGAGTGGTCAATTCAACATAATATCTCGCATGTAGATTTACTGTGGTTGGATATGCAAGGTAATGAGCTTGCAGTCTTACAATCATCTCGTAGTATACTACCAACCGTTCGAGCAATTTACACGGAAGTCCCATTTATAGAAAGCTATAAAGAAATTCCCTCAATGAGCGATATTACGACCTGGATCACATCCCACAATTTTGAGCTTATAGGTCAAGATTTTGAAGATACAACCCAGCACTTTTTTGGAAATAGGCTCTTTATAAAAAAACAATGAAACACAAACAAACATCTATAGTGGTACAGCCATTTGGGTATGGCTATACCACTATAGATATCTAAAAATTTTACCATCCAGATAGATTAATAAGTTTTTAAAAGACTGTTCTTATCTAAATGGCGTAATAAATTCTTATCAAAAGCACATAATAAAAAAGGAAAATGATATTACTGTATATTCTTTTTTCGAGCACGAATAAGAGTATGCCAGCCTAGCTCCATTTCAAAATCTTTAAACAAATCATCCTGCATTCCCTTAAAACAATCCTCTTTTTCGTACTCATACGCAATGTATTTATCAATTTTCCATGGAAATACGTGAGCTTTTCTTAATTCAAGAATATCAAAATTCGCAAAAAGCTTCTTTGCCCCTTTAAGGGTATAAGAATAGGTGATTGGACAACCAGTTTGTGCCTCAGAATAACTATGCAAAAGCTCATCAATTTGATTAAAATCCCATATTCCTACTTCTTTCATAAGATGAAAGAGCTTGTAGCTAAACTTTGAGTAAACCATCATGCGAACTTCGCCGTCTTCATTTAAATAAGGCTCGCATTTTTTTAAAATTTTTTCTGGATGTGGAGAGTGATGAATAACACCAAAAGACCAAATGAGATCAAACTTTTCATCTTGCGAAATAAGTAAATCAAGCTCTTCTGCATTACCTAAAATAAAGGTTGCTTTTTCTCCGTATACTTCAAACCGCTTTTTAGCTAGTTTCAAGCTTTCCTCTGAAAGTTCAATTACCGTAAGAATGGCACCATTTCTCGCAAAGTTTATTGCTTCTGTTCCTATGCCACACCCAATCTCAAGAACCTTTTTCCCTCGCCACCTTTTGAAATCTGCAAATTCCGGAATATGGGGCTCAACAAAATGTTTTCGCTTTTCCACTTCATCAAAATATTCTTTTGTCCCAAGAGGCTTTTTAGAATGTCTTACATTACACGGACGACGATTCCAAAACTCCTTTACCTGCTCAATAGAGATTTTTGAAAAATTTCCTATCAACATAGAAAAAGAAAACATAATAACAATAAAAAACAAAGCATGTTTTTTCATAGAATTCATCTACCTTTCTTCAAATAGAAAATCTTGAAAATAACGTTTTGATTTTGCGTTTACTCGCAGTACTAGCTCATTCGCTGTAAAAATACAAATATCGGCATTTGATACGTCATCCTTTTTTGTTTTTTGACAAATTTTCTGATTTTAATTAAATACTAAAATATTACTTCTTGCAACTTATGAATGCAATTGATCATTGCTTTTATATCTAATATTACTATAAGCTAAAACATCACCCAAAAAAGGAAAAATATGACCCCAAAATTAGCTGCATTTTTTGCTTTTATATACTTACTTCCACTCAACACACATTCCCAAAACAACTTACGTACTCTCATTACACCATCCTTAAAATTTCGCGATGATGGAAAGATCTTAATTCCTACATATATTAAACATATCAAGCTCGATATTGGTTTATCCTATTCAGCGCCAATGTCCCAGTATTGGCTAACTCATGAAGACAATGTACTCATATTTGGCTTTGAACCAAATCCTGATTCAGTAAGCTCAATATTCAAAGGTGCTACAAAGCAACACCATAGTCATGGCGATCCCCTTGAAACACGGTTCATTGGCAATCAATTTTATTTAATTCCAGTAGCATTAGGGTCACAATCAATGTGTAATTCATCAATGCAATTTTACGTTACCAAAGATGATTGTGGCTGCTCAAGCCTTTACCGCCCTAAAGAAATGGCGGTTGATCGAACTATTTCGGTTCCCGTATTTTCTTTATCCGATTTTTTTGAGCTTTTCCCATTCGATACCCATCCAGTAATTGATTATATTAAAATTGATGCTCAAGGTGCTGATCTTGAAATTGCTAAAGGAGCTGCTCATTATCTTGCAGAACGGGTTATTTATATCACATTGGAACCAGAAAATTCTGGTTATGAAAATACTCAAAATTCAGTACAGCATATTGAAGACTACATGCGATCGATTGGGTTTATACGTCATAAGTCCCAAGATGTCGGAGATCCAACATTTTTTAATCCTCGCTTTTCTGATTATGTAAAACATAATGAAATAAAAATTTACCAGAGAGGGTAATTTTTTTTCGGAGTACATATTATGTCTTCATTACTCACAAGCCTCCACTCATAGCCATGTTTACTTAGAAACTCATGAACTTCACTTTTTTGGACATTGCATTGTTTCATATTTACTTCGTTATATTCCATTAATATCGTAGGATGATCTCTTTCTATTACTTTTTCTGCACCCTTCAGAATAAAAAACTCTGAGCCTTCCGTATCTATTTTCACAAAATCAACTTTATTTATTGCGTTTTGAGCAACAAAGCTATCCAAATCAACACACAAAACCTCTCTTTTCATTACTGTCGAAAATCGTTGTACATTGTCACCAATAGTCGAAAGCCCCCACTCATCCATTCGAGGCATTTTTAAAGTGGCCGTACCCGAAAAATCTGTCACTGCAACTTGAAACACTGTAACATTCCGAATTTCGTTAAGGGCCAAATTATTTCTGAGTTCATTTGCTGCCTCTAAAATTGGCTCAAAAGAATACCATCGTGATTGAGGAAAAAACTTTGCCAATAACGAAAAGCAGCCCGTTTGTGCTCCCAGATCTATTACAACACACTGTTTATCATTGGGCAGTAGATCATAAAATTTTTTTATTAAGTGCTTTTCCCAAACATAGCCATTTGACCATGTATGGCCAATTTTTTCAGAACTCTCAGTAATATAAATATTAGGTTTTCCGTCTACAAGGTTATATGAAACTGCACCGTAAGATAAGGAAAATATTGAGCACAAGCTCACATAATAAAAAATTGTTTTGCGACATAAAAACGATTTCATTGAAAACTTTCCTATCAATTTTGTAGCCTGTTTATTCAAGCAATATCTACCATACTTTAAAAAAAAGCTGGCAACCCCTAAAAAAAGGAACCCCTAATGGAGCATAGAATATTTTTGGCAACCCTTTTCCTTTCTTTTCAATTAGTTTTTTCTGCAAACTCCCAAGAATACTTTGCTCAACACATTTCCTACACATCTTCTCAAATGAAAGAGCATAAAGCAAGATCTATAGCTCGTATGCATGCAAACCTAAAAATAGGCAATTATCAACTCTCAAGGGCCATAAAAACGGTAATGGGTGACGATACTGATTATATTCCTAAAGTACCTGGAGCAGGAGAAATATTTTTTGATGGAACATTTCATTATCAACTCATGCATAACGGCATCAAGATTCATCTCAACAGCTACTATGATGAACAATGGTTAACCGATGTAATTTATGGCCTAAAGGGACACCATGAGCCGCAAGAAGAAAAATGTTTCTATGAAATATTAAAGTATGTCCCAGCAAACGCCACCATGATTGAACTTGGTTCCTATTGGGCCTACTATTCTTTATGGTTTGCTTTGCAAATACCCGGTGCTAGGAACTACATGATAGAACCTGATCTTAAAAGACTTAATACAGGTAAACACAATTTTCAACTTAATAACAAAACAGGCAATTTCTATAGAGGATACACTGGCCCCAAACTTGATAAAGACCCCGACTTTCAGGGAGCGGAGCAAATCTCAATTGACGACTTTATAGAAAGAGAAAAGATTGAACACGTACACATTCTTCACTCCGACATTCAAGGTTCAGAAGCAGCAATGCTTGAAACAACTGTAAAACATCTCGACAAAATAGATTATTTTATTATATCAACTCATCATATCCCTACTCATCATATCCCCTGCGTTGAGTTTTTCAAAAAACATGGATTCACAATTGTAGCCGTGCATACCTCCGATCAAAGCTGCAGTGGTGACGGATTAGTTGTAGCAAAAAGAAAAGGCGCTCCTGGACCAGATTCGATACCAATTCGCCACTATTAAGCTTGCAATAACAAATCATTTACTGAAACCCAATGTGGCAACGGCTGACATGCAAACGGTATATAATACAAGGTACCTTCTGAAATAAGCCCTGCCACATAACTAAAGGCACTACGAGACATAACAAGAACATCAGCAAATACCATCGATATAAAAGTATTTTCAATGTTTTCGTTCAAATGAAAAATAGTGTCTAGCGCAGAATATTTTTTAAATTGAGCTTCATCGCCCTGAGAAAAAAGGTGAAAAAGAGGTTTTTTGAAATAATATTTTTTATGTAACGCTGCGATTATTTTTAAGTAGAGCTCATCAGGAGTATCTGTACCATCTATTCTACTATCATGACTATTATGCCTTCTCACATGAATAGCAATATGAAATCGATCTGGATTTAAATATAATTCTTTCATTTTATTTGCTCGAAACATTTCCTTAACTTTTTTCAAGCTTTTACTTTCATGGAATATTTTTCCACCACCTTGTATATGATGATAGTTGCATTCAGCCTTGGGAGTATCAGGAAAAGCAAGGCCAATATTATCAATTATATTTATAAGCCACTCTTTCTTTTTTAAAAAATACGGATCATTATCATAATTGTGCTCCATTTTGGAAAAGGGCGTATATTTAAATTCACAATTTTTTCGTTCAGCATCAACCATAGACCCAATAATAACAAGATATTGCGCTCCAAAACCATCCCATTGATAGGAATTAGTAAGCACATTAGTAGGGCTAATTAGACAGGTACTTAAGAGCTGACATAGTGCAAATAGAACCTTTTTCATTTTCAGCTCACTTTGCGCATTCATTGTTTACTTTTTTAGTTTCAACTTGCTCCTGTATCCAAGTATATGTTTTTGATAAACCATCTTGTAATCGCGATGAGGGAGACCATTGAAGAATTTTTTGTATCAGCGTATTGTCAGAATTTCTTCCCCGCACGCCCTCTGGTCCCGGTATGTTTTGAATAGTCAATTTTTTTCCTGCTATCTGTGCAATAAGCGAAGCAAGATCATTGATAGATATCATTTCTTCCGAGCCAATATTCAGAATCTCTTCTACATCTGACTTCATAAGTCGCCTCACCCCCTCTATGCACTCATCGATATAAAGAAAAGATCGCGTCTGATCGCCCTTTCCCCAAACCTTTATCGTTTCACCATTTTGAGCTTGGGCCACTTTTCGACATAGCGCAGCCGGGGCTTTTTCTTTTCCTCCATCCCAAGTCCCTTCTGGACCGAAAATATTATGAAATCGTGCAATACGAACTTTTAATCCGTAATCTTTTGCATAAGCCCGATACATTCTTTCGCTAAAAAGTTTTTCCCAGCCATACGCCGTATCAGGAGAAGCAGGATATGCTGATTCTTCTGAACATTTGGGATTTTGTGGATCAAGCTGATTATATTCTGGATAAACACAAGCTGAAGATGAAAAAAATAGGGTAGCCTTACTGTTTTTCGATGCTTCCAAAACATTAAGGTTAATTAAAACTGAGTTATGCATAATCTGCGCATCATGAATCGATATATACCCCATACCTCCCATGTCAGCAGCTAATTGATATATTTCAGTAAATGCATCACCGTTTGGAAGATATACCATTTCTTGGCATATCTTAGGATCACGTAAATCCCCGATAATAAATTCATCACAAACAGATTGGCAGAAATCGGGATATTTAATATCAACTCCTCGAACCCAATATCCTTCCTGCTTAAGTCTTTTAGCCAAATGACTTCCAATAAATCCTCCTGCTCCACAGATAAGAGCCCTATTTTGAGGATACACATTATAAAATGGGCTCAGTAAAACTATACATATGAAATAAAAAAAATGCTTCATTGTTCTCCTTGGTAAACTGTTTTTAAATAAGGAATAATTACATTATCATATAGTTTCATAGGCAAAAATATTGCCGTAAGTTTGTTGAACCTTTTCTATAATAGAAGGAATGTCTTTTATAAGAACGCGCTTTCCCATTAAAGCTAACTGGTTCGCAACCACAAGTTTTTGCGATTCTTCAATTATTGGTACCGTGCAATTATCTTTATAAGCCACTTGTTCAAATACATATTCATCGCGATTTTCATCAAACATATTCTGTATCATATGCTGCGCGTGATTCCTATTTGATTGGTCTGTTGCTTGCGGAATAAGAGGATCTATACCAATACTCGCAGCATAACTTCCTAACGCACGATTATCTCTTGGAAAACACGGCCCACCAAAACCATACCCAGGTTTTATATAAAGGTGGCCAATCCGCTTATCTCCTCCAACGGCTTTCATAATATCAAACTTATTTGCATGTGGAGTGTTGTCAGCTATATCGCCGATCATATTTGCATAAGCAATTTTAGTGGTAATAAAACAATTAATAGCGAGCTTAGTTATTTCTGCGCTATCTGGACTCATTCTGCATATTTTAGGATTATTTAGGCATACTTTTTGATATAACGATTCAAGAATATCTCCAGCTTCTTTTGAGCCCTCTCCTATTAGCACAATGTCTGGATTTTCAAAACCATAAAGTATATTTCCTTGTGCTATAAATTCGGGATTATAACTAAGAGAACAGTTTTTACAATCGCGAACTAGAAAAGATCCTATTGTTCTAATATATCCAGGAAAAATTGTACAGCCTATAACAATGTGCTTATTTTCTACTTTACGCTTATTGATCTCTGATAGAACAAGCCCCAATTTTGAATGATCATATGCTTCCTGGGACGGTGTAGAAGGGGTATCAACCATAATATAAAATATGTTTGAAAAATCGATTCCTTCATCAAGAGAACAGGTTGCTTTAAATTTTTTACAATGTGATAAATATTCATTCACTAATGGCTCAGGAGAAAAAAATGTTTTATTGTTAAGTGCATCAACATATGAAGAATTAACATCAACCCCCATCACATTGTAGCCAGCCCTTTCAAATGCCAAGGCCGTACAAAGACCAAGGCGACCAACCCCCACTACCGTAATATTATTGAGAGCTTGCGCAAAAAAAGAAGATAAAATCGCTAAAAAGGAAAGGCTTCTATAAAACTTCATAATGATCCCAAACATAGATTCAATACTACATTTATCTAAGTAGGAAACAATTATAAAGTTTAGCTATTTTTGCAGGATGGATTTTTATAGATTCCTACTTCATTTACTACCAAATGCTTACCAATCCATTTTACCGACTTAGGGTAAATAACTAACCGATGTCTTCCCATAAGCTGAGAAATTTGCGGAAAGTTTGAACCTCCACGAATAAGATAATCATACCGTGCCATCGATAAAATATCTTGTACCTGTGTATTTACTTGATCATAAGCTCCTTTCCTACAATCAAAGATTATTTTTTCGCCTTGGCATTGTTCCCTATATAACCTACACAAATACTCAGGATTTGTGTAGTCGGTAAAAATAAAAACAAAAAGAGGTTTTTCTTCTAGGTAATGATAAAGATACTTGATTTGATCTATGTAATATTGGTCAGGCACGTTCTTGGTAGGATAATTAATATCCGAGTAATTGCCGGATGGTTGTGGAGAATTTATATTTAAATTATGTATATCATATAGTTGATTCGAGACCATGGGCATATCGCCGCCGCTTGTTTTTCTTACATGCACCGCGACAGAATTGACCTCTCTCGGTGGAAGTAAAAGGGGAATTTCGTCATGAATCGGCGACAGCATTGTCCGTATTTCTTCGAGCAATTCTTGATTTTCAATCAAATCAACCCAATCTACAACCTCTTGTGTATCGTATTTCTTTTGAGCGTCACCCCAGTTATCCATTTGAAAATAATAATGAGCTATAAATAATTTATTTTTCTGATATTTTATTTCTTCAAAATTTGAAAGATTTCTCAGCAGCACTTTTTCAGCGCTTTGAATTTTAAGGTCTGACATATGGCGCTCTTTTTTCCAAAGCGCAAATGAATTTATATAAGGAAAAGATTTTATATAAAGGGGGATACCCGTGTAATAAGAAATAATTTTAGCTTTGACATACATCATTAACTGGTCACCAAGTCTCCCCCCCCAATATGTAGAATCAAGATAGGTAATACCTACATTAGCCTTTAAAAGGGATACACAAAACGCAATACAAATAATAGCTTTTTTCATCTCACTTCCTTTTCTTTATTATTTATTGTGCCCCTACTAGCCATAGTATGCTAACTCAAGAATACCACATAAAGCTAGATCTTATTATTTAATATTTATTTACTCATTCGTCTGCAGAAAAAAATTTAAAATGCATTACCACAAAAAGGTCACAATATCTTAATGAGTCACACAAAAATTATGATCACTTGCAACAGTAAAACATTTCATTTTGATGGTATAAATTTTGCAAACAAATTCATGAAAATGAATTGAAATAATAGCCCATATATTGCTTCTCCTTTTTTTTCGTGGTATAAACTCTGCAAACAAAAAGGAATTCTAATGATGCGCAGACTTACTAAAATAGCGACGCTTTTATTTTTTTCTATTCAAACCATACACGCCCAAAATATACCGACGTTTTTTACAACCAAATCAAACCATGTATATGGGATCTACGTTTGCCCCCCTTTCAAAAAAGACAGTGAAACAATATTCAAAGAATGTTGTTTTGATATTCCACACTTTCTCCAAAAAGCATCCCTTGAAAAAGCTACTGCTGTAATTATTGTACCGGAATCAATTGATGGATTAAGTCCAGTTGATACAAACGCTCCATGGATTGAAGGCGCTCGAATAGGGCTTGCCTGGGCAAGCGCATATCATCGCTTTGAATCCCTTGGTAAACTCGATATTAAAATAATTACGTATAGCCCACATGATACATATGACTCAATTATGCAAGCCTTAGAACACTGCGGCTCTTTGCCATGCTTACAGCCAACTCCATGCAGTTCATTCAAATTATCTGACCACAAAAAATCAGTCCTTTCTTTAGACCCGTACATCATAGAACAAAAGCAATTTCAGGTGAAACATTTCGCATCTCACGGTAAAGATCGCAAAACGATTGTCATAACGGGCGTTGCTGGGTTTTTAGGATCACACCTTGCTAAACGATTTCTAGATGACAATATACACGTCATAGGATTTGATAATTTTGCATGTAGCACTGGAGAGAATTTAGAAATCCTTACACAATATCCGCATTTTCAATTTCATGAATGTGACGTATCTCAACCTTATGATATCGAAGGAAACATCGATTATATTGCGCATCTTGCTTCAATCCCAAGTCCTGTTGATTATTATAAACGACCAGTTGAAACAATTCGATCAGGGCTTCACGGCGCAGATCAAGCGCTTGCACTTGCAAGCCGAAAAAAAGCCCGCATCCTACTCGCTTCAAGCTCTGAGGTGTATGGAGATCCTCTCATTCATCCTCAAACTGAAATTTATCCTGGCAATGTCGATCCTACAGGAATGCGATCGCAATATGATGAATCAAAGCGAGGCGAAGAGACTTTGGCAAAGTTATACTTTGATACATATGGCATCGATGTTCGAATAGCACGAATCTTTAACACGTTTGGCCCCGGAATGCGCCTTGATGATGGAAGAGTCGTCACTAACTTTATTAAAGCTATGTTACACAATCAGCCAATGATCATTTATGGGGATGGCAATCAAACACGAAGTCCTGCCTATGTATCTGATACAATAGAAGCTCTTTTTCAAATGATCAAAAGTGAATCTTTTACCGATTTTAAAACCATTCAACAAAGAATCTGCAATGTTGGCATGCCTGAAGAGTATTCAATACGTGAAATTGCAGATGTGGCAAATAGTGTTGCCAAAAAATATCTTGGAAAAACCATTCCTACTAAAAACATACAGCAATTCGATCCTACAGATCCCAAAAAACGAAAACCTGATATTTCATATCTTAAAACATTAATTAATTTTACCCCATCCATCGACTTTAAAGACGGATTTACTGAAACATTCTTATTTTTTGCTGGTAAAAAATCATGAAAAAAAGCCTACTTATTATTGTTTTGCTACACCACACCCTTTCATACGGAATCGGCGGCATAACCTATATGGATGATCAAATGTGGGGGGGGCGACTTGGAGACAAACTTATGATGCTTGTAAAAGCAAAATGGGTTTCATTTGCAAGCGGATTACCATTATATATTAAACCATTCGCCTATTCACATTTTTTTGCATTTAACGATCTGGAACAACCATACAACGCCGATCTCAAGCGACGTCTACATCCTCATACATTACTTCAAAATATAGATACATCTCTTGATAAAGCCATAGAGCGAGAAGGCCTTAATGAAGTTCATTACTACTTTTCTCTGCCGGGATGGGGAAATACTCAAAAGGCCTTTGACTCTCAAGAAATCATGAATTGGAATGGCGCTATTTCAAATAAAGAGTTTCTCAAAGAAGTCCAAAAAATCTTACAACCAAAAAAACCTGTCCAAACTGTCCCATTACCACTCAATAAAATCTCTATTGCCATACATATTCGAAAAGGAGGCGGCTACGACATTCCTCTTCTTTCGCATCAACTATACGACCGAAACTCAATTAATAAAAATGAATACTTTCCAACAGACATTAAATATGCCGATCGATACTGGCCTTTAAAGTTTGTTCCAGATCAGTATTATATCGACCAACTCCAGTACATAGCTGATCAGTTTCAAGATAAGGAACTCTATGTATTCATCTTTACCGATGATGCAGAACCACATAATCTCTGCACGCGATACAGTGAACACATCAAGCATCCGCACATTCAGTTTGACTGCAGGCGGACAAAAAATAGCCATTCGCTTAATCTTATTGAAGATCTCTTTTCTATGGCACAATTTGACTGTTTAATTCGAGGAGGTTCAAACTTTCCTCAAATTTCTCAGCTCATTGGATCGCACAGATTAGTCATATATCCTAAATCGGCTCGCTGGATAGGAAAAACACTTGTGGTAGACGACGTGGGAATATGGAGGCCTCACGACTAGCTTCGAAATAAATCCAATTGCTTTGAATGAATATGTAAATTATTAATTCGATATGCTTTACCTTCACATAAGGCATACGGCACTTTGCGGCCTTGATCATCTATACGCCATTCATACATTAAATAAGAAGGATTAAAAACACAGGTTTCATTAATAAAACCAGGAATCCTTTTATGCTTTGAGTCGATACCTCCCAAATACTGACCAATAGCCGCACCATCAAAAATAGAATTAAATCGAGCACAAGCTCTATAATACGGCTCTGGATTATCAGGCACATGCTTTACAGCATTTTTAAGAGTATTCTGATGCAAATATTCTGGCATAATAAGCGGCAGATTATCAACCACATCATCGTCATATGAATTATTAAATCGCGCAATAAATTCCATATCAAAAATAGGAAGATGGGCATGAGCAGCAATAAAAGAAGTCAGCCTTGCTATTGCCTCAACGTTGGGAATATATACAAAACTTGGAATACAACGATAATCTGCGTCAAATACTGCCGCTAATCCCTTATAGGTATGGAGAGCAGCCGAAATGTCATGCACATTAACATACAACATATTGTCACTTTCCACATGAACAACGTCACTCACATTGCACTGATTCATATACTCATATATATAAAAAAATCGCTCTGTAGATTTAATCCAAAATCCCGCTAATAGCGTTTGATTATGCGGAGTTAGGCTTAAAAATGTATCATGCTCTACACATCTTGAAAGAGATTCGCATGAAATTGTCCGCACATTATTGAGGCCAAAATCATACTTAGATTCTTCTAATACTATTTGATTTGTAATCAAGCAGATTGGTATATCAGGATTAAAAAGACGAGCCTGCTCTAATGCAACATATATATATTCAGGCATAGCATCTCCAATATGAACAAATACAATTTCATACGCTTTTATATAAGAAAAACAACAAAGAAATACCCAAACCATCGCAATATTTTTATGCATAGCTACATCCTTTTTTATTTAATCTTTGAGTTGATCAAAAAGTATGGTATAACATTTACACAATTTCCAAAACATTGAGTAGTATAAGCATGAAATTTTGGATAATAAAGCTCTCATTATTGCTAACAAACTTTTGCCTTAATGCAAAAGTTGCGCTTATCTTTGGCATCACCGGCCAAGATGGATCATATCTTTCTCAGCTTCTTTTGCAAAAGGGATATACTGTTCATGGAGTCGTACGGCGCACATCCCATTCTAGCATTTCATGCCTTTATAAATTTCTGGCTGCTGAAAATCTTAAATCCCTTCATTTACATGATGGGGATATTACGGATATTTCAAGCATTCTATCAATTTTACACACAACCAATCCCGATGAAGTTTATAATTTAGCTGCCCAAAGCGATGTGCGATTTTCATTTGAAGCCCCCGAAACTACCGCAGAGATTAACGCCTTGGGAGTTCTTCGTATTCTTGAAGCAATTATCAAATCAGGAAAATCTAACACGACTCGATTTTATCAAGCATCTTCAAGCGAAATGTTTGGAGATGCGCATGGATTGCTTCAGAATGAAGCCACATCCCTCAACCCTCGATCTCCTTATGGAATTGCAAAGCAGTATGCCCATTCACTAACAAAACATTATCGTGATCGCTTTGGCATTTTTGCAGCCACAGGAATTTTATTTAATCATGAATCTCCGTTAAGAGGAGAAATGTTTGTAACAAGAAAAATATCTCGGGCTGTAGCAGAATACAAACAAGGCAATAAAAACGTACTACACTTGGGTAATTTAGACGCAAAAAGAGATTGGGGATATGCCAAAGATTACGTTAAAGCAATGTGGATGATGCTTCAACAAGAAAAAGCGGATGATTTCGTTATAGCAACGGGACATGTTCACACTGTCCGACAGTTTGTAGAAACCGCATTTCAGGAAATTGGCATCCAGATCAGATGGGATGGCACAGGAGCAAATGAAAAAGGGTTTAATGAAAGCAATGGAGATGTGCTTGTCGCCATTGACCCGATATACTTTAGGCCAACAGAGATTAACATTACGCAGGGAGATTTTTCAAAAGCAAAACAAATCTTAGGCTGGCAGCCAGAAACATCGTTTTCTGAATTAGTAAAAATTATGGTAGAAGCTGATATAAGGAGAGCATCATGCATCAAATAGTAATATCTCTATTATTGCTATTTTCTTCAATTAATCATGCCTCATTTGAATTTACATTTGATCCTATCGACGTTGTCATTCCATGTCATAAAAAAGATACTCGTACTCTTGAGCTTGCTATTAAAGGAGCTCGAGCAAATATTCAGAATTGCGGACGCATTATTGTTGTATCTGCAGAACAATACTCGACAGAAGCGGAATGGTTTGATGAACGCAACTATCCATTTACTCAAGAAACTGTTGCCTTCGAAATATTTAAAGATACTCAAAAAGCACATCAGTTTATGAATCATCCAAAAACTCGTATCGGGTGGATTTACCAACAGCTGCTAAAAGCATATGCGATATTTGTAATACCAAACATATCTCCAAACGTGCTTATCTTAGATGCCGACACCATTTTTTTAAGACCCATTTCATTTCAAGATCATACGACTGGGGCTGGATTATATAATCCAGGAACAGAAAATACCATAGCCTATTTTCAACATTTAGAGCGTGTGCTACCGGGATGCAAAAAAGTATTTCCTCAATATTCAGGAATATCCCATCACATGCTTCTGCAAAGGAGCGTCATGAACGCATTGTATGCAGATATACGCAAGGCTCATAACGGAAAAGAGCCGTGGATAGTGTTTTGCGAGCAAATAGACCATAATGAACTATTTAAATCGTGTATGTGTGTTGAGTATGAACTGTACTTTAACTATATTTTTGCGCGAGATCCTCGAGTTCAAATTCGGCATTGCAGATGGGATAATATTCCCTTCTATCAATTTAATAGCAAAAAGCACCATGGATATGATTACCTTTCCTGCCACGCATGGATGGATAATCCATGA
The DNA here is from genome assembly GCA_964495945.1 of uncultured Pseudomonadota bacterium. Classification (GTDB taxonomy): domain Bacteria; phylum Babelota; class Babeliae; order Babelales; family Vermiphilaceae; genus JAJCZB01. The sequence goes on from CAZBWL010000002.1 coordinate 83,405, forward strand.
AGCTATATTTTTTGTCGCTATTATTGCTGATATCGCCAGCGCTTTATGCACAGGAGTTTGTTTTTACCTTTGATCCCATCGACATAGTTATTCCATGCCATGAAAAAGATACGCGAACTCTTGAGCTTGTCATTGATGGTTTGAAGAAAAATGCCCACAATATACGCCGTATCATTGTTGTATCTTCAAAAGAGCTCACTCACAATGCTGAATGGTTTGATGAACGCCACTTTCCATTTACAAAGGAAACAGTTGCCCTTGAAATATTTAAAACTCCAGAACGGGCACAACAATTTATGAGCTCACCACAATCACGAATAGGGTGGATATATCAGCAACTATTAAAAGTTTATAGCATGTTTGTCATCCCTAATATATCACCGAATCTCCTTATTGTTGACGCTGATGCAATATTTTTAAAGCCTATATACTTTCAAGATCCCGAAACGGGCGCTGGGCTCTATGCTCCTGGCTGGGAACATCATCAGCCCTATTTCGATCATAATTCACGAGTACTGCCCGGATGGAAAAAAATATTCCCCGCGCACTCAGGAATTTCTCATCATATGCTTTTTCAACGAGACATTTTAGAACATCTTTTTACAGACATTCGTCAGGCCCATATAAACAAACCATATGACAATGAACCATGGAAAGTATTTTGCAACTTAATCGATCATGCACATATTACAAAATCATGTATGTGCATTGAGTATGAGCTTTATTTTAATTATGTATTTGAACGTTCTCAAAAGGTAAAAATCCGAGAAATACGCTGGGATAATATTCCTCTTCGAATATTTGATGATGAAAAAAATAAGGGCTGGGACATGCTTGCATGCCATGCTTATATGCAATAGGAGTACGTAATTATGAAATTAATACACGGTTTAATACTGACAATTTCAAGCTTTGCTTTGGCAAATCGACAATCAAGTATGCCATTTATATCGGGAGACACCTTCAGATCGATAGCAAATCATATCGTTGATGAAACACATGTACCATTCTCACCAGATACGGTAAAAACCGGCGATATTATATTTCTTAAAACCGATTATATTCCGCAATTTTTCAAAAATATTCACCCACATATTACACATCCCTATATCCTCATAACCCACAATAGCGACCTCTCTCCAATATATCTTGCTGCAAAAGATCATCCAAAAGGTCCTTACGATTTTTCAATGTATCTTGATGATTCAAAGATAATACATTGGTTTAGCCAGAACATTGATTATGTTCATCCAAAGCTATCGGCAATACCAATAGGCATTGCTAATCCCCACTATACTCATGGCAATATTACTATGTTTAGTAATGCGACAAAGTCCCTTCCTGCATTTTCATCTCGCAAACCACTCATCTATTGCAATATTACCCCTCAAACAAATCCTGAAGAACGTAACGCCGCTATTGCACATTTAAAGCAGCAATCATGCGCTTTTTTTGCAACTCCAAAGCAGCCGACCGCATATCTTGCTGAGATGAAAGAGTATCAGTTTGTTGTTTCTCCAGCTGGCAATGGACTTGATTGCCATCGAGCATGGGAAGCTCTCCTTATGGGTTGTATTCCTATTATGAAGCACTCTCTAATCGATCCCCTTTTTGAGGGACTTCCTGTTATTTTAATAAACGAATGGAGTGAAATAACTACCGAGTTTATTGAAAATAAGCGTGCAGAATTTTTATTGCAATCATTGAATAATGATCGTGCATATGCTTCATATTGGATCGAATATATCAAAAACATCCAAGCAATGGCACAGCAATCTATGTCATGATAGGTGATAGTAATGAAGCAGTCTTTGCAATTATGTTTTTTATTTTGTCTTATTTTTTCATCTTCATCTTTTGCTCGTCAAATCGTTTCGATTCTTGGAACAGGCTATGTTGGGCTTGTATCCGCAGTCTGCTTTGCTGAAATACATAATGCTAATGATTTTCTATTTGTAGGCCTTGATATCAACTCGCATAAAATCAATCAACTCAACAATGGCATCATACCTATTTATGAACAAGAATTAGAAACACTTGTCCATAAGGCAACTTCTGAGGGAAAGCTTATCTTTTCAGACGATATAGCCAATTGGATCACTCAATCAAACATCATATTTATTGCAGTCGGAACACCCACAAAAGAAGATGGATCGGTTGATTTGGGGTACATATACGATGCAATTGATACTATTGTAAAACATATGAATGACGATACAACAATTATTATCAAAAGCACTGTCCCTATAGGAACTTCAAAACGTATCAATGAGTACATAAAAATGCACACTCAAAAGCCATACCAATTGGCGACAAATCCAGAATTTCTAAGGGAAGGAACTGCAATTTATGATTTTCTAAACCCCGATCGAATTGTATGTGGCATACAAAATAATGGCGATATAAAAATTTTAGAAAAGCTTTATGCGCCTCTTATTGCAAAAAACATTCCTTTTATCAGCACCGATTTTGCAACTTCCGAAACCATTAAATATGCATCAAACTGTTTTTTAGCCCTTAAGCTAAGCTATATCAATGAAATAGCTAATTTATGCGAAAAAACTGGCGCAGATATAAAAACAGTATCATATGGCGTTGGCCTTGATCACCGCATTAATCATTATTTTTTAAATCCTGGACCAGGCTATGGAGGCTCTTGCCTACCAAAAGATACCATGGGATTATTGCACACGGCTCATATTCTTGGAAATCCTCTGTATACAATAGACGCGGCACACAGAGCAAACAAGGATCAAAAACTCGTTCCATATAAAAAATTAAAACGCCTTTTGCATAATGATTTAAAACATAAAACAGTTGCTCTTTTAGGACTTTCATTTAAAGCAAATACGGATGATATTCGTTATGCAGCATCCATTTCAATTATTAAAAAATTAATTTCAAAAGAGTGCATTATTAAAGTATATGATCCTGAAGCCATGAATAACATGAAACTACTCTTTCCTCATATTATCTATTGCTCATCAGCCTATGAAGCCATAGCCGATAGTGATGCCGTGCTACTGCTTACGGAATGGCAAGAATTTTATGCTCTAGATTTAGATACAATCTCAACAATAATGAAGGGCACTATCATAATTGATGCTCGAAATATCTTAACACACTGCATAACAAAAAAATCGAATATATTGTACGAAAATATTGGATATCAATTACCTGAGGATGCATACGTATGCTTACAATAATTCTACTTTTCATAGCACTATTGCATACACCGCTTAATAATGCCCTCAACATAGTAAAGGATGTTTCTCCTTACTCTGAACAAAATTTTAATACTTATGACATTGGTACAAATGGAGAAGAGTTTGTAATCAAACATTTTACAAAAGAAAATGATATAATTTTTGATGTTGGCGCAAGCAAAGGCGATTGGACAGCATGCGCACGAAAACACACAAAGAATAGCTGTATCTATGCTTTTGAACCAATTTTCGATTGCTATACACTATTGCGTAAAAAGATAGAAGATGACTCGAATATTCACGCGTTCTGCGTTGCATTTTCAAATGAAATTGGACATCAGACACTCTACTATTATGCTCATAATGAAAAATGTAGTGGATTGTGGCGGCGTCCAGCCCTTGGGCACGTTTCTCAATTTTTAAAAGTCCCCATAACAACGATCGATCAGTATTGCTATGAATATGGAATAGACCAAATTGATTTTTTAAACATTAGTACAGAAGGAGCGGAACTCAAAGTACTTCAAGGTGCAGTCGATATGATAAGCAAAAAGCGGATCAGATACATTCAGTTTAAATATGGAAGCGCATACTTCGATGCAAACATCACGTTTAAAGAGCTCTTCGATATTCTTACAAAAGCTGGCTATACCATATTTCGAGAGCTCCCAGAATCGCTCATACGCATCACAACATATAATGCGTCATACGAGCATGGAAAAGATACAACCTATCTTGCAATGAGTGAGCTTTCGGATATAGATATTTAATAATCTATATTCCCAACATCATGGATATGAAGAACATTACGCCATGAAGCTGCTCGTGGATATATCACTTTTTTAAAATTTCCTATTAACTGTGCGACTTGGGGAAAATTCGACCCTGAACGTATTAAGTAATCGAATCTAATCATGTTAAATAGATCATCGATAACATACCGATCATGTTTATTATCCTTCGATCTACATCCAAAGATAATATTCTTTTTACTAACGAACTTTTCGTATTTCGCTGTTAATGCAAGAGGATTTTGATCATCCGTAAAAATATGAACATACAATGGATCATCATGCAACTCTTCCGATAGTTTTCTAATCTGATCTATATAGTATTGATCCGGTGGAAATTTTAAGCGATACCCAACATCCATATACTCCCTTGATTCATTAGCACAAACGCATGGAAGTGATGTGCTCCCTTGATCATCTTGAGTCTGCAAAGAAAGTAACCCGTTATCATAGCCCCCTCCCTTGCGCACATGAACAGCAATAGATGTGCGATTATCTGGTATTTCTATATAATGTATTGGAGCCGTTGGCTTAATAAGATTTCTCAACTTTTTTCTAAATAATTCATCATCATACAGACCCTTCCAATCTCCTACTTCTTGAGTGTCGTATAGAGCTTGTTGCATGCCCCAATCAGTCAATTGAAAATAGTAATGTATTGTATGTAATACCGGCTTATTCAGATCAACAAAATTTTCACAATCAACCGAGACTGTTTTACTATGCTCAACATTGCTGTAGGGATCCCTATGCTCTGTAAAATTTTTTTTAATACTATCATCCCATTGCATATCACAATCATGCAATGCTAATAAATCGGAATATATAAATGGTTTATAAAAAAACTGTAAATTATACTTTTCAGCTATCCATTTTGCTTTTATATACATTAATAATTTATCGCCAAATCGCCCTCCCCATAATCTATCATCCAAATAGGTCACAGAAGGCTTAAGCAATGCAAGGTCTGCAATTTTTATTAAACAAAGCCTCTTATCTGGAACAAGTCTAAAAAAAGGATATGGAATCGATTCATCCATAGATTCCAGGATACAGGTAATAAAAAATGGATCCTTCGTAATATTAATGCAATAATTTCCTATTCCAATTTCAGCATCACTGAGATTTTTATTATATCGACATGAGCTTTCATAGTTCGTTAAAAGAATATAGGTAGATCCGCTTTTAACGCAGTTATGCAGTATTTTTTTAGATAGATCATATGAAAGATGCGCAAGCACATCACGACACATAATCAGATCTACTTGAGGTAACTCATCTTTGCTACAATCGCCTTGAATAAAGCTAATATTGGACGACGCATATTTTAATTGGTTGTCTTCAATAAGCTCCCCAACAATATCCATTCCTATATAGCTCATGTCATCAGAAACAACATGTTTCATCCAATTAAAATCCCCGCATCCCAAATCAAGAACTGATCTAATATTATATTTCACAAATAAGTTTTTGAGCTTTAATCGCAGCTGCTCAGTATAAGAAAGACTCGCAGCTGGCCCAGATCTTGTTTCTTCCCAATCCCATATCCTATTGCAATAGATCGTAGTAAAAATCTCCTGCAAGCCATCATTTTCTACCGCAACGGAATAAAAAAATACATATATAAACACTAATACTATTTTATGTACGATATTGAGCATGATTTTTATCAATCGCAATCAATCTGCGCTTATATGATTGTTTCCAAATGCCCTGTTTATAGTGGGTATCATTATCAGGATAACAGTATTCAGGAGATAAGATTTTGGTAGGAGGATGATCAATAAAATATCGATTAATATGACTTTCATCATGCCAACGTGCAATAATTTTCTTCTCCAAATCCGATTCTATATTTTGAGTAATAGTATGGGCCATTTTTAAAAACTCTACGCAGCTACCGCCATTAAAACCGCCACAAAAATAGGATACTCCTTCCTGTGGGCTTACATAGGCTTTGGATGATGAACGAGTTTCATATTCTCCTCGTCGTCCCACATATCCTGGATGCAAAGTCGCAACTCTTTCAGATAAAATCTCATCCCCAACTTCCCCTTCAAATCGCATATCAGCATCACATGCAAAAAGATAATCCATTGTTTTGTATCTATCTTTGTGTTTTTCATATATTGAAAGTCGCATTAATGTATCTTTAGGCCATCCAAGCCGAGCCTGCTCCAATCGTACAATATCATTACTTTTTAAAAAATCGGTTACACCATCAGTAAACACAAAATACGTAACCGTATGGTTTTTACAAAAATGAGTGCGAGCTGATTCGATTAAGGGCTTAACGAACTCAATATATTTTCCTGTAGCAACAATTAAAAGCCCTACATTATAGGCCGAAATAGTCTGAAAAAATAACAACAACACAATAGAATAGATACGTCTGAATATCATAACAATTTCCCTCACACTTTAAGCGCTATATTCTTACGAATCTGTTCTATTGATACTTCCTGATTATCGTTATGTGGTGTTTCTATCTGCTTATATCGAGGCCAACTTCTAATTTTTTGATCTAAATCACGCTGCAATGTTTTATCAATTTTATGATCGTTAATTCTATTTGCTCCATTCCACACTAAAAGTACTTCAGGTATAAAACGAATATGGGATGGGCCCATTTCAGCCATTGGAAACATCGCACCATTATCAGCACACATTTGCAAAAATTTTCCATCAATCATAAGATCTTTTGTATCTATTAACTTAAAAAGTCCTGCATAAAAGGTTCTTAGATGAGAGAGATTATGGTGATAATCCCTAAATGCCCCAGTCGCTCTAAATCGTTCAGGAATCACCTGGCACCATCCAATGCCTCCATCTGGAAAAATAGAAAACTGACCATATGTTAGCCACACATTTGCATCTGCGTATACAGAGTTAAGATGAGAAAAAACATGCGGTCCCGCTAAAAAATCATCTCCATCCACAATACACACTACTGCCCCATCGGGTAGCATATTGATCATATTCCATTGATTTTCCATTGCTCCTTTACGCTCACTATTGCGTATCAATGTTATTTTTTCAGCCACACCATGTGAATCTATCCAGGCTTGCACAGAATCGGCCGTTCCATCGGTGGAACAATCATCGGTATAAAGCACATAAAAATTATCATAGTTTTGATCGAATATAGAAGAGAGATTTCGCTCATACCACTGGGCATTATTATAGCTCGCCACCACCGCAACAAATAATTTTTGATCCGTGGCCTCACTCGATACCATAAGTCCCAGAAGCACGCTACACAAAAATTTCACATTCATACATATCCTTTTTTATAAATAAATTAGTAACTTCACGATAGCATGTTCGTGCTCGTATAATTAGATCACATTTTTTTTGTAACTGTCTATTAATTTTATGATCGCTTAAAGGATTTTTATCGTTATAATCCATAAGAATTTCAGAAATAAATTTATAATGATAGCGGCCCATTTCGATTATTGGATACATAATTGCTTGATCATAGCTCATGGGAAAAAATTCACCTCTATACATCAAATCATCGACACGAATAAGATGAAATAGTTGTGCATAGAAAGTTCTTAGATGCGATGGAGATAGCTGCTCATATCGAAACATATTTTTTTCCGCTACATCTGGTTGATATGGTTTTGAAAAGCCCTTATCTCCCGATGAAAATTCCCGATATTGGCCATATGTAAGCCAGATAGTAGGATCGCTATATGTCTGATTTATTATTGATAGTACATTGTCATGTGCAAAACGATCATCAGCATCAAGAATAACTACAATATCTTCCGGCTTTAAAAGATGTATCCCAAAATAGAGGTTTGCCAGCGCATTTCTTTTTTGTGTATTTCTATACAAAATGAGCTTTTCGGAAAATCCATACGCCTGGGCAAGCGCCTGAATTTCATCTGCAGATCCGTCTGTAGATGCATCGTCAATGTAAAGAATATGAAAATTACGATAATTTTGAGAAACAACCGAGTCAAAATAAAATCGAGCAAACTCTTTCGTATTATATCCACACGAAACAATTACGATATGCTTTTCTCCATCTCTATCTGGCGTTGATTGCTCCAATCGAATATCTTTATGATATGGCTTATATAATGGATTACTAATCGGCAAATCCCAATAGTTAGCCAAAAGAGTGGGGCTTATTAATAAAAAAAATAGGATTATACGCACAATTATGACCTGGCAATAAATAATGGAGAATATTCCATATGAGCAGCCTTATTATCAATAAGGTAAAGCGGCTCAATATCTATCTTTAGTCCCTTCAAAAATATCGTAAGAAGGTCATGAGAAGAGTATTCAGCCATAACACGATTTTGATACTCATGCTGAACTCTATTTAAAGGAAGATTTACAATTTTTGAGCGCTCAAAGCAAAGTCCCTTTAAGTCGTTGCATCGCCATGAGCGACGATTCCACATATCTTCAAATGAATTGGGACTATAATATGCCATGCCCACAATATCGTGCTCAATATCATCCTTTTTATAAATGGTCATATCAACCGTGTGGGGATATGCCCAATCATCTTTCCCGTGAGCAAATTGCCATGAAAAAATATCCTCTTTTTCTTGCTGCAATGGAGGGATAGGCTGCTTTCGCTGGAGAGGATAGTTTTCTGTTAAATTTTTACCACACCGCAGATAAAATCCATATGATTTATGCTCACTCAAAGCTTTACAGCATTTCTGCACATCAACATAGTCTTTAACAATAATATCGTCCACAGCAAAGAGGATATATGCTGATGGAGATTGTTTAAATATTTCTATAGTAAGAGGCTTAAAATCTGATTGCGGTTTATCGCCTTGTTTATAGTAGTGAACATTTTTAAAGGCGGTTTTTATAGCTGAATACCCTTTTTCAAATTCCGCTCCATCAGCCCGATACAAAACACTAATCTCACCCAACCCAGACATATATTTCTGCACCGACTCTAATAAAGCATAGAGCTGCGCTGGCCTATTATATGAATATATTAAAAGATCAGATGCATACGATTCTGGCAATCCCGTCCGTGTATAAAAAACAGTAACACCAAGAATAAGACCAGCAATCGCTACTATTCGCTTCATAAGCTTCAAATCCTTTTTCACCTATGTCCTTATGCCTTAACAAATGCTTCTGGTTTAAGCCAACTTCCAGCCCAATGATGAACTGCATACGATTCCGATTTGCACCACTCCTGCTTAGGATGCCCTCGCTGCTCATATCCGCATGGATATAAATAACTAGCAGGCAATGCAATATCACGAAACCCCGTTTTTCCAGCTAAATGAGTAAAAATTTTTGTAAAATGAATTGGGCCTGTTTTAACTACTATTTGCTTAATATGCTGATTATCTTTGATTCGCTCAACACATGCTTTCATAATCGGATGCCTTGGAATAGCTCCATAAAGCGCTGCTCCAAGTTGAACCATGTTTGTATCAAGAGGTTGTAAACCTGTATAAAAATCATAGGTATAATGATAGAAATCAAGTGGCCGCAAACATTCAAAATCTGTATCTACATAAAGGCCGCCAAATCGATACACTATTTCCCACTTTAAAATGTCGGATTTTTCTCCATAATTTATAGCCTCATCATAGAATTGACGATTATCAAAACGAAGACCTTTCGTGTCAATAACAATGTGAGCACCATTCTTAGTTGATAAGAGACATTCAGAAAGCTCTTCAAACGTCGAAACAACTTTATCGCCCTTATCATAATTTAAAGCGCTATCAGTCCAAAATAGTAATGTCCACTCAGGATGATATTTTCTCCAACTTGCAATATAGGGCTCATATTCTTGCGGTACTTTTCCACCAAGCCACATAATATGAATGATCTTAGGAATTCTAAGCGTAGACTCCTGGGAAAATTTGTCCCAGCGATTGGTGTTATATAAGTTTTTACATACTTGATAAACATAGCGTATATCTCGACGATCTAAAAGATGAGAAAATGAAGAAAGGGCCATGGATTCATCAAATTGCATAATGTGTGGAGATGGATAATGGTAAAATAACGAACCTTTAAAAAAGAAATATCCGCAACCAATTATCAAAAAAACTATCGTAAATATACTGTACATATGCTTCATAATATCCTTTTGAGACAGTACAAAAAACTATACGAATTATGGAAAAGCGTCAACTCACGAAATTTGAAAAAAACCTTTCTACACGGTACAGTAAATCTACCACAATTTACAAAAAGGAGTATTCATGGAATCACGAAAAAATAATCTATCATTTGCATATGTACTTTTGGGCATTGCAACAGCAAGCATTGTATATGGATTAATAACATCTCAAGCATTCAAGCCCTCAAAAGTACCCGCTTCATCAATCGATCCCGTAATAGTATTTCAGGAAGGAATGACATCATATAAAAATAAAGAATACAAAAAAGCACTTCATCTTTTTCATGAACTGTTAGCCCAACACCCAAAGCACGAACAAGCTCACATCTATAGCAGCTTAGCTCACATGCAAACCAAACAGTATGATGCCGCACTGATTCACGCCAAAAAAGCTTTAGAAGTAAACAGCCAAAATTATGCAACCAATCTTATGACTGGAAACATATACGATGAAAAAAAACACTATAAGAACGCTCAAGAGCATTATCAATCTGCGATAGAAATACAACCAACGAGCCATGAAGCATATTATTTTCTTACAAGAAATTTTATAAAACAAAACAATTTTGAAAAAGCAATCGAATATGGAAAAAAAGCCATAGAGCTCAATCCGAATTATGAAGCATCTCATCTAGCTCTTGGAGAAGCATACTTACTCAATAATAATCTTAATTTAGCTCGCGGTGAATTTCAGAAGGTGCTCGACAAAAATCCAAAATCACTTGGCGCTCTTACTGCTCTAGCACTATCTTATGAGCAAGAAAATGAGTTTGATAATGCTGAGAAGTATTGCAAAGAGGCTCTTGCATTGTATCCAGATGCTCGCGAAGCACACATTATACTGACAAAAATACAAACCGCTCGAAAAGAAATGGCCGTAGTTTAATCGTTCCACACGTGTTCTGAACGTTCATTATGAAAGGTCTTGAATTGGTGACGCCGTGAAGTGATGGGCATCCAGCTCATCGCCCAATGGTGAACAGCATACGCTCCTTTTTCAATCCATTCATTATACGCAAGGATTACCTCTTTTGAACCGAGTGGATAGAAGTAGAACGCAGGGAATGCTATATCTTTACTTCCGTTTTTTCCCGCGGTTGCCATGAATGATTTTGAAAAATGGACAGGACCACTTTTTTTAGGAGCCCCTTTATGATGCCAATCATCTTTTATGGTTTCAATGGTATGTTTTAAAATAGGATGCCCAGGAGACGCTGCAAATGAGGCTGCTCCAAGCTGAACAAAAAATGCATCAAAGGGCTGAAATGCCGTATAAAAATCGTAAAGATAATGCAGCTCTTCATGAGAACGCAAACATTCGTAATCTACATCGACATACAATCCACCATATCGATATACAATTTCCCATTTAAGCAAATCAGATTTCACTCCCATTCCCTCTGATTCATCATAAAATTTCTGATTATAAAGAGGAAAAAGTTCTTTTATTTTTTCATCATCCCAAAGAACATACTCCCAATCTGGATGATATTTTTTCCACGTTTGTATTAATGGCTTAAAAACATCTGGCAAGGGCCCACCAATCCAAATTTGGTGAATTTTTTTTGGAATAGTTGGTCGAACTTGCGATGCGAGCATTGTTGGATTATACAATTCAAAAAGTCGGCGTCCTAATTCTAAAAATGCCTGTCCGTCGTATCCTAATATTCGTTCTGTCGCAAGAAAAAGCTTTGGATATAAAGAGGGTTTCATCAAATCATCAAACGAGTGATAGATAAAACCATGCAGCAATAATGAGCATGAGTTCAATATGATGACAGCAAAAAAGATAAGGAAAAATCGTCGATTATATACCATGGCCCGGCACCCGTGCAACCATCACGTTTTCAGGATATTCTGCATCATTTCCACCGGGAATAAACGTAATAATGTATTGAGGATTGATCTCTTTGATTTTTTTCATGATATCCTCTTTTGTGATGTAATCAAAAAAACCTTTACCCGCACAATGCATATCATCAATCAAGATTGTGTGTGTTTTTATATGATGGCGTTTAATTTGATCAAGCTCTTTCAATAATGGGCAATTATTACCAGAATCATCATTAATCCCACTATGAGCATCAAGCCAAAATGTAATTGGTTCATCGATATGCTTGATAACATTATAAAGATCTCTCGATGTATCGCCCTGATATATTGTAACGTTCACAGTATTGGCAAACATGCGACGCACAGTATCGACATTTTGTTTAAAAAGCTCCATAGAATGTATTTCTTTAAACCCTGCGCGCAATGCATATCGTATGCCCAAGCCATCAAATGTACCCGTTTCAACAAATACACGATTATAATTAAATGCTTCAAAGCCCGTAGGGGAAATATTAGCTTTAACAATTCCTATTGCAAGCATTGCTATCATTGCTACCATTTTTTTCACAACGCGTCCTTCTTATTTATACTGCACAAAACAATGTTTCATCTCTTTTTCATCTAAAGCTACATAAGGAGCTTTTCTTCGTATCTGCCTCTCATATTCAAGCTGCAAGACTCCATGCTGTCTAAAATCATTAAGAACATTTGCTTGGTTATATACATATATTACATCAGAAATAAACATGATACGCCCTGCTGCCATTTCGGCCAAAGGAAACATAAAGCACTGATCCCATGTAACAGGATAAAATGAACCGTTTACCATCATATCCCCTGGCTCTATTTTTTTAAAAAGGCCTGCATAAAATGTACGCATATGCGACATGCACCACTCTTCTTGCCTATATCGATTGTGCTTAATAACGTAGTCTGGAATCGGCTTACAAATACCTGGAGTGGATGGCCTATGAGGGCCATTATATGTTTTGTATTGGCCATAGGTGAGCCACACATTCTGATCAGCATAAGCAGCATTGATAATTTGAAAAACGCGCTTATTATCATCCGGCATCCAATCATCTCCATCATATGTGCAAATAATAGCATAATCTGGACACGCATATATCGCATGAAAAAGATTATACATTGCACCATGCCGCTCAGCATTTTGAATAAATGTTACTTTATGCTGCACACCATGAGCGGCAATCCATGCCTGCACCAACTCTGCCGTGCCATCTGTAGAGCAATCATCAATATACACAACATGAAAATTAGAATACTGCTGTGCAAATAATGTCGAAAGATTTCTATCGTACCATTGCGCATTATTATATGATGGGATAATAACAATAATACATCGTTCTTCCTGTTGAATACGAGGCAATTGAGGAATAGTACATTCAAATGCAGATATCGTTATATTGAAAAATAGCAATACATATAAAGTATACTTCATGACACTACATTTTCTTTTATGGCATTATTGACATTGTTACTACATATGAAAGATTGATCTTGTAGTTGTTTCATCTCAAATTCCATCATTTCCAAGACAAGCTGCTCAAGTCCAATGGTCGCTTTCCAGCCCAATTTTTTTTCTGCTTTTGACGGATCAGAGATCAAAAGATCAACTTCTGAAGGGCGAAAATATCGGGAATCAACTGCTACAAGCTCCCGACCAGTATTGATATCATACCCTTTTTCATCAACACCGGTTCCCTTCCATCCTATTGTAATATTCACATAAGCAAATGCTCGCTCAACAAATTCTCGTACCGTATATGTTTTGCCTGTACCTATTACAAAATCATCCGGCTCAGCTTGCTGAAGCATAAGCCACATTGCCTCGACATACTCCCGCGCATGGCCCCAATCTCGCTTAGCATCAAGATTTCCTAAATACAGCTTGTCTTGTAACCCAGCAGAAATACGCGCAACCGCCTTCGTTATTTTCTTCGTTACAAACGTTTCGCCGCGCGCAGGAGATTCATGATTAAATAGTATTCCATTGCACACAAACATTCCGTAGCTTTCACGATAATTTTTTGTAATCCAATAGGCGTATACTTTAGCAACGCCATAAGGAGATCGCGGATAAAAGGGGGTCGTTTCTCGTTGTGGAATTTCTTGCACTTTTCCAAACATTTCACTCGTAGAAGCTTGGTAAAATCGCGTTTTGTGAGTAAGCCCTAAAATACGGATTGCTTCTAAAATTCTCAATGTACCCAAAGCATCCACGTCAGCCGTATATTCAGGCAATTCAAATGAAACTTTTACATGACTTTGGGCCGATAAATTATAAATTTCATCGGGTTTAATTTCTTGTAAAAGTCGAATGATATTTGACGTATCAGTAACATCTCCATAATGAAGAATAAAATTACGATCATCTCGACCTTTGTAGTTATTTTCCTGATAAAGATGATCTATTCGATCAGTATTTGGACTTGATGAACGTCGCTTCATACCATGAACAATATACCCTTTTTTCAGCAAAAACTCGGCTAAATATTTTCCATCTTGCCCCGTTATTCCAATAATAAAAGCTGTTTTTTTCGGTACCAATGAAGAGCTGTTGCAATATGCATTCATAGATAAACTCAATAAGAAAGAAAAAAAATATCGTGTGATCATCGTTGCGTACTCATCCTTTAATGCTTCATCTCAGATTCAATAGCTATCTTGACTATCATACCAAGCAATCGTCTTTTTTAATCCATCTTTTAGGTGCGTTTTTGCATTCCATCCAAGTGCTTTAATTTTATCAATCGATAATAGTTTTCGAGGCGTACCGTCCGGCTTTGAGGTATCATATCTAAACTCGCCTGTATAGCCCACAAGCTCTTTTATCATCTCTGCAAGTTCAGAAATTCGCATATCCCTTCCTGTACCAACATTAATAGGATATCCTCCATCGTACGTGTTCATTAAAAATATGCAGGCTTCGGCCAAATCGTCTACATACAAAAATTCACGGTACACATTTCCCGTTCCCCATATTTCCATAAAGGGTATATTCTTTTTTTTCGCTTCGACACATTTTCGAATAAGTGCAGGTATAACATGTGATGTTTGTAAGTTAAAATTGTCATGAGGACCATATAAATTTGTAGGCATACACGATATAAAACAAGTGCCGTATTGTCGATTATATGCCTCACATAATTTAAGACCCGCAATTTTTGCAAGCGCATACGCTTCGTTCGTTTTTTCAAGCATACCCGATAAAAGATACTCTTCCTTTATCGGCTGAGGGCATTCTCGTGGATAAATACATGATGATCCAAGAAATAATAATTTTTTAACGTTATGCACAAAGGAAGATGTAATGACATTAAGTTCGATTAAAAGATTATCCTGCAAAAAATCAACCGGGTTTGAATCATTTGCAACAATACCACCCACTTTTGCTGCAGCTAAAAATACATACTCAGGCTTTTCTTCGTTGAAAAATTGATCTACATGACTCGAATTTCGAAGATCTAATTGAGAAAATGAACGATATACAATATTGTCATACCCTTGCCTTTGCAGCTCTCGTAGGAGAGCACTCCCGACAAGTCCATTATGACCCGCGACATATATTTTTGATTGTTTGGACATTTCCGCATTCATAGCAAATCCTATTATTCCCACAAAAAAAATCGCCTTATGCCATTTCATACATACTCTTTCATATTATAATTATTCAAATGTCGAACCACAGCTCGAACATTTTCTGCTTCGGATCGCTTTGAAATTAAAAGAGCATCTCCCGTATCGACAATACACAAATCATCCACCCCAACAAGAGCAACTACCTTATTGGTTGGAACAGATATCAAATTATCTTGAGCATTCACTGAAATTATATTGTGTGAAGCTGATTGCGATTGCTGAATTGATAAGAAAGTTTCCACATTTCCCACATCACACCAGGAAAAATTTACAGGTAATACCCATACATTATTACTTTGCTCTATAACAGCACAATCAACAGAAATAGATGTCACATCTTTATAATCACGATCTCCAGCAAGATATCCGATCACTTCAGCATATAAATCGGGTGCAACATTCTTAAATTCTTCAATAAAAACAGACACTTTACCTACAAACATGCAAATGTTCCATAGCATGTGCGGCTGCTGTATATAATTTTGCGCTAATGCAAGAGAGGGCTTTTCATGAAAACGAGCAACTCGAAAAATCGGACTATATGCCTCATCGATTATATATTCGATATACCCATACCCTGTAGCTGGATATGTTGGGCGAACGCCACAGAGTACTATTCCATCATGTCGATCTGCAAAAATGGTTGCCTGGTGCACATACTTACAAAATAGATCATAATCTTTTTCAGGAATATACGGATCAGCAGGAACAAATACAACAATGGCATCAGGATCTTTTTTATAAAGCTCAAGACATGAGAGCAACACGGCAGGCCCAGTATTTCTACCAATAGGCTCAACAATAATATTGCCTAAATGCGCACCTACACTATTTTGAATAAGCGAAAGATGCTGCTTTGCTGTAATTGCCCACATATGCTCTTTTTCAACAACACCTCTCAATCTATCAATCGCCTGTTTTAAAAGACTGTCTTTATTATTTATTGATAAAAACTGTTTTGGATAGTGAATTCGACTTAAAGGCCACAATCGCTCACCGACACCCCCCGTAAGAATCATTCCATATACATGCATATTTTCCTTTGGTGTCATTATATGAGTCATACAGAAAAAATAGAGTATACAAAGCCACAGTATGTTCATAATTCTTTTTTACCTCCTCCTTCACACGCAAGCTGATCAATAAGCAATGTCACATAGGCAACCATATGAATCCGAGAAACATCTATCTCATGCGATTTTCCATCCATGAGCTTGCCAATAAAATGTCTTATTCCTGCATCATGTCCAAAATCAGCTTTAGTCACTGTTTCATTAAACCACGAAGAAAAACCAAATCCATACAATTCCATAAAATCATCAATAACGATGCTTTTTCCATCATAACATATTTCCAATCGATCCGATCCCATGTCAGGATGCCCAAGCGTCGTATACACAATAGAGCAAACCGATCCATCATTAAAGCTCATTTGCGTAGATACATTATCAGTAGGGAAAATATCATCACGCTTTGAATGCATAGCCTCAACAGATATAGAAATTGGCTGAGCTTCAGTAAGATGAAAAAAAAGATCGACAATCTGACACACTTCTCCAATAATTCTTCCCGCTCCCATTTCAGGATGCATAGGATATTCTTTGCGAGCAAGCTCTCTATTAATACGATACAGTGCTATTAACGGTGTTTTTCGTTTCACAATCTCTTTTTTTATTTTTTTAATAAACGGTGCAAATGGAAACCCATAATTTACACCAAAAGGAGCTGTTCTATTCTTGCTTAAAAATGAGGTGATGCGTTGCAATTGAGAAAAATCTGTTGCGATAGGTTTTTCAAGCAATACGGCCTTACCAGCCTGGAGCGCTTGAAGAGCTTGATCTGTATGAGCAGTATGCGATGAACCTATAATAACAAGGTCAATGGAAGGATTTTGTAAAAGATCCGCATCCGTAAAACTCGTTTGTGAAATAGCATATTTTTTTGCTAAAGGAATAACTTTATGTAAATCATGATCCACAATTGCATCAAGGCTTACATCCTTAATCTGAGACAAAATTGGAAGCATCGTATGAGAGCTAAATGCTCCAATTCCAAGAAATCCAATGCGTACTGTGCCTCTTTTGTTCGGCTCACATTGAACAGAAGGAACCGTATAAACCCTTGATGCATTGTCTATACCTATGTGGTCATAGGCTTGCACACTCAAAGCCCCATACGAAACAACAGTTCCAATCGAAAAATTTTTCATTATTTTTGCATATGTATCCGAAATCTGCTTAAACGAAATGGCCTCACCAATAAAATGTGACGTATCAAGGAGTCCCCCTTCTATCATTTGCAAACAAATGTCCATATTTCGTGAATATGTCCATCGCTTATCTGTAAATGAAGCCATCGAAATATCCTCTTCAGCTGTCTCATTTAAAGGGAAAATGGTAATATTTTTCTGCCAAACTAATGAATCCAATTGCGATTGATGCGGATATGCAAAAACAATTGATCCCTTTTTTCGAGTAATCTCTATAGCCGTTGACACATATTCGCCTTTATCCGATAAAACCAATGCAGCATCGACGCCATAGCGTTCTGTCAACAAATCTACTTCAACTCCCAAACCCCTGTCAGCGTAATTTAAAACAACATCAGCTTTCATTTTATAAGCAAGATCGCAATACATTTTTTCAGTATCTATCGCAATTACTTTATAACCCGCATGTTTTGCAAGTTGAATTGTCAAAAGACCAATAATGTTCAAACCAAGAATTGCTACAGTCTCTCCAAGCTGTAATGATGCCTTACGAAGAATAGTAAGCCCCTGAGTTGCAAGCGCTGTAAGGCTTGCTCCCATCAAATGTTCTTTATGAGTAATTTTTGCCGCATACTGCTCTAATATGCAAATAAGATCTGTATGAGGAGACAAAGCAGGATCAAAACATGCAACAAGATCTCCAGGAGCAAATTTGGTAACTTTTTTCCCAACAGAAATAACATACCCGGAGCATGAATACGAAAGACCTCGATATACCTGAGTATTATGATGTGATTCGTTCTGAGAAAATGAGACCGATTGCCGCGCCACGGTTTCCAAGGCACGCTTTACTTTATGAGGAAGACTATTGAAAAAGCCTTCTGGTTTATCCGCATGTTCTATATTTGAACCATGAAAAAGATAGGCATATTGCACTGATACCACTATTGCATAGTCATGCAACAAAGGCTGTGCGACCTCTTTTACAACCAAATTTCCTTTGTTCAAAAAAAGTTGCCTCATAATTCCTCTCTTATACAGACTCTCTATCCTTCACTGGGTTGATTTGCGATAAAAAAATCAATCATGCTCGGATTTGACCAGATCTCCTTTGGCTGGCCTTGCTCTGCAGAGCGTTGCTCGTAAAATAATCCGCAAAAATCCATAATTTTTTTCGTGCTCATCTCTGCTTTATTAATGATTTTAAATCGATCATGCGCTACAAGAAAGACTAAAACATGCGCCTCTTTTATACCCTGACTTGAGCTTCTTACACGGTTTGTAAACAGGGTTTCAAGTACATGTCGATCAACAAAAGGATCTGTTACCGTAAGTGATATCGTTGAGTCGTTTGAAAGCATTTGAGCCACTTTCAATGCAGGCGATTCGCGTAAATCATCCACATTTGGTTTGTATGTCAGCCCAAATATATTAACTGAACAGACGGCATTATACATCTGAGACCATTGCGCTGCAGCAGCTTTAATTCTTCTTACAACTTCAAACGGTTTTGAATCATTGACAATGCGAGCGGCCTTCATAAGCGAAGATTCTTGTTGAAATGTATCAATTAAAAACCACGGGTCAACGGCAATACAATGGCCCCCAACGCCACATGTAGGACGCAAAATATTTACACGAGGATGCTTATTTGCAAGAGCGATAATTTCATACGAATTAAGCCCAGCCTTTTGCGCAATAGTATCAACTTCATGCGCAAATGCCAGCTGCACATCTCGCGAACTATTTTCTACAAGTTTAACCATCTCTGCTACACGAGAATTAGTTTGATACAGATGACCACTGACAAATGGCTCATAAAAAGCCTTTGCAGCTTGAAGTGAAGGCTCATCAACTCCCCCAATAATTCTATCATTCGTGGTAAGCTCATAAAAAATATTGCCTGGAAGAACACGTTCTGGACAATGTGCCACGAAAAAATCTTTGCCTGATTTTAAATTTGTTTTTTCCGACACAAAAGAAGCAGCATTCTGACTAAAACCCACTGGAATTGTGGATTCAATAATAATCGTGTTGCCAGGTTTAATAACTGAACAAATCGTCTCCAATGCCGTATAAAGATAGCTTAAATCAGGTTTTTTATCTTCGTGTATTGGCGTTGGGACAGCAATAATATAATAATCCGCATCTGTAATAGTGCTTTGCACCGTTAACTGCTTACTTGCAAGTACATACTGAAGTTTTTCGTATGCATCCGGCTCGTGAATGATAGGATCTCCCTTTGAAATTCGCGCAATTTTTTGTTCATCAATATCAAAACCAACCACTTCATATCCCGCTTCAGCAGCAATAATAGCGGTTGGCAAACCTATATATCCAAGCCCAACAACACATATTTTTTTCATCTGAAACTCCTTTTGCGTTGGCATCATTTCGTCATTATGTATTGGCAATCGTTCGACGCTATTTTGTAATAATTGATCATAATGAACCTGAATAAAAGCCACGATCTTTTCCGCAGCATGGCCATCGCCATAGATATATGGAATATGCTTACTAATCGAATGATTTGCAGAGGCGATCCAAGAAAGTCCATCCCAAATTTCTTGAGGATCACTTCCCACAATACGGGCCAAACCAACTAGCACTCCCTCCATGCGTTCAGTTTTTTCTCTCAAAACCAAAACGTGCTTGCCCATGCTAATAGCCTCTTCTTGAATGCCGCCCGAATCGGTCAATATGTAGGTCGCAGAATCAAGTATGTACACAAGATCCTTATAATTAAGCGGCTCACATAAAATCAAATTGGGTAAATTATCAAGCCCTGCATTTTGTATTGCTGCAACTACTGACGGATTTGGATGAAATGGATAAAACCATACAATATCTGGATGAGCAAGACACCATTCTTTCATCGTGTGTAAAATGGCATCAATAGGACCATTAAACGATTCTCTGCGATGCACCGTTAGCAAGCCGATCTCATGATCCGAAATTTGTGCTTTTAAAATTCTATCGTATATGTCTTGGCGAATATGGACTTCTTTTCGTTGAATTTTATCTTTAATACTATGCATAGCATCAACAATCGTGTTTCCCGTACAAAAGATTGTATCACGATGAATGCCATGAGATAGAAGATTAGCCACTGCTGAAGCCGTTGGTGCAAAATGGTATGCTGCTATCATACTAATAACACGACGATTCATCTCTTCAGGAAATGGCATCTGAATATCATCAGTACGCAAACCAGCTTCAATATGCGCCACCGGAATGCCTAAATAAAAAGCCGCTAGCGCTGCTGCCATAGAAGATGTTGTATCTCCCTGCACCATAATCAATGATGGCTGAACAGACAAAAAAACTTCTTTTGTTTTTTGGAGCACTGCCTGTGTCACATAAAAAAGGTCCTGACCATGCCGCATAATGTTGAGCTCAATATCCGGCTTAATTTTAAAAAGATCAAACACCTCCTGCAGCAATTCCCCATGCTGCATCGTTGCGCATAAAATCGTGGGAATTCCCGCTCTTTTAAGAGCATGGTACACTGGCGCCATTTTGATGCCTTCAGGCCGCGTCCCAACAATTAAAATAATAGGTGATTCTGCATGCTCAAACATCGTGTTACTTTCTTGTAAGAAACGCTTAGACTTTACAAAGGCTTCACTTTAGCATATTACCTAGTATTGGCAAGAGAAAGTCTCCCAACAAAGAGAGAAAAAAATAAAAGGATCTTCTATGATAAAGACACTCTCAATTCGACAATCTATCGCGTATATTGCATGTGCATTTATTGTGAGGGCTGTGGTCTTTATTTTTTTTATTCAGCCTAATGGTTATTATAAACAGGCTGACAGCATGGACTATCATAGCTCGGCTCTCAGTATGGCATTAGGAAAAGGAATGTATCGCATCGATTCAAAGGAACCAATTTTTTGGCGCACCCCTGGGTATCCTGCCTTTCTTGGTTGGTTTTATGAAAAATGCGGCGTATATAGCGCACGGTTTGAAGATAATAGCTCTGCTCAAATCTATGCTATTTGGTTTCAAATTGCGCTCTCATCATTCATTCCACTCATTTTTTATGTATTATGCAGCATTGCATTAGGTATTCCAATTCTTTCAAACATCATTGCATGGATTGCAGTATTTCATCCCGGCTTAATACTTGCAAGCAGTTATCTTTTGACTGAAGGGCTCGCTCTTTTTTTCTTTTATCTTTTTTTACTTTTTTTATTTGCGTATATTTTCAATCGTCAGCAGCAAAAATTTACAACAATTCTTGCTGCAGTATGTATGTTAACCATGTATACATGGATGCGTCCAATGGGAGAATTTATTGGATATGCAAGCGCAGTCCTTATCGCGTTTGCAACTATTGGATCACTATCAAAAAAACTATCCCGTGGCCTTTTGTTTGGAACCATTTTTTTTGCAACGTTATTCCCCTGGTATTTGCGCAATTTTCAATTAACGGGAGAATGGTTCTTTTGCCCAACAATCGGCACATATCTCAACTGCTTTTCTGTTCCTAAAATTTTACGTCGAACACTCTCAAAACCAATTGAAGAATGTCATAGAATTGCACAAAGAGACGCCTCGATCGCTGGGATGCTTAGAAAAAAAGCTCTGGCTGGGTCAGGGCTATTTGTTTCAAATAATTGCTGCAAAGAAGTTGCATACCCTATTATTGCGTCTCATCCTGGATATTTCATGTATGATTGGATTATGGAAACAGTTAAAACAACCTTTGACCTTTATTGCTACCAGCTTGTCGCTATGAATAACGGGACCTACTGGTATGATCCTATTGAAGAATGGCTGCCTGACAAAATAACAGAGTGCTTATGGTCGCCATCCATTCCATGGTACATAAAATTAGTTTCATGGATTGAAGCTGTGTGCGCACTTACAATGTGGATTGGCCTTATAAGTGGATTCTGGATTTTTGTACTAAGACAAATCATACGCCCCTCAAAGCATGCATTTATATGCGCATGCAAGACTCTGTGGCTCTATGCAATTCCATTGATTGGTATCATAGTAGGAATGACTGGTGGATTTGGGTATGCTCGATTACGTCTTCCCGCCGAGCCGCTCATGATACTATTATCAATGGCATTTTGGTATTGGTACCTCTACATCTCCCAAAAAGAAAGCCTTTCATGAAACAATTATATGCACCTTGGCGCAGCGATTATACAACAAAAACTGCGCGCTCAAAAAATGAACATGCTTCAAGCAACGAATGCATTTTTTGCAAACTATTTGCAGATACAAAAGATGCTGAACACTTCATTATTAAACGGCTTAAACACGTGGTCATCATGCTCAATCGATATCCGTACAATGCTGGGCATCTTTTAGTCATCCCATTGGTTCATAAAGCTCAGCTTCAAGATTTATCCAAGGCCGCACGAACCGAATTAATGGAAGCACTTTCAATATGTACTGAGATACTGCGCACCGAATTAAATGCTGAAGGAATCAATATTGGTCTTAATGAAGGAAAGGCGGCTGGCGCCGGAATTCCGGCACATCTTCATTTTCATATATTGCCACGCTGGGCTGGCGATACCAATTTTATGCCCACGCTCGCCGAAACAAAGCAGATCTCATTTGATCTTGCTGTAATATATAAACAAATCAAAAAGGGTTTTGATAAAGCACTGTAAATCTGAGAAACTTGCTCAAATTATCGATCCTTCCTAAACTATATAAAAAAGATATTTTGGATTTTTATTATGTCTCAGCATCATACATTATCATTGCGATCAGCAATTTTTATTAACATTAATATTATGCTTGGTTCAGGCATTTTTATTAACAGCACTATCCTTGCAAAACACGGTGCATTTATTGGCGCAGCATGTTATATCCTTGTTGGGCTTCTCATGCTGCCATTGATTCTTTCAATAAGCCGACTCCTTACACTACACCCAGCTGGAGGGTTCTATACGTTTGCACAAAAAGAAATACATCCTTTTGCAGGCTTTCTTTCCGCCTGGTGCTACGCCACAGGCAAGCTTGGATCGGCCGTAATTATTACCCAAATTGCCGTCCTACTTTTGCAGCAAGTAATTCCGATATTAGGATCGTATAATCCCCTGCTTTTAAATGGATGCATTATGGCTGTTTTTCTCGCATTAAATATGCT
Source organism: uncultured Pseudomonadota bacterium (assembly GCA_964495945.1). GTDB lineage: Bacteria > Babelota > Babeliae > Babelales > Vermiphilaceae > JAJCZB01. The sequence continues at coordinate 107,358 of CAZBWL010000002.1, forward strand.
TGATATCAAAACAAATTCTGCAATTCAATCCGGTTTTTTTGTACTTAAAACTATTCCTATTTTGTGTGGAATGAGCGCTGGAATCTATCTTTTTTCATCATCGCACATCCCATTCAATCAGATCAATTTTGCAGGAATTCCAATTGCACTTCCGCTTGTTCTTTTTGCAATCGCAGGATTTGAAGCTGCATGCTCGCTGAGCAGCCGCATAGAAAATGCACAAAAAAATGCCCCAAAAGCAATTTTATACTCTTTTTTTGCTGTCATCTGTACGACTACCCTTTTTCAATTTTTTCTGTACGGAGGGCTTGGCTCTCTCTTGGCATCGCTTCCTGATTATCGAGCAGTATTTCCATCATTAATAGCGCATATACTCCCATCTGCACCTTTAATCGGTACAATTTTGATTAAAGCTATCCATCTTGCTATCGCCTGCTCCGCTCTTGGTGGAAGCTATGGTATCATTTTTAGCAATGCATGGAATATATACGCTCTTGCCGAGCATAATCATCTTATTGGCTCACGCTGGCTTAAAGTATTAAATCGCTACTCAATTCCATGGCTCTGCGTACTTTTTGAAGGGTTCATTTATTTTCTCTTTCTCATGGTCTCTCATGGCAGCCAAATCCCTTTGCAGCAAATCGGCGCACTGGGCCCAACGATTGCCTATGGACTCAGTGCGCTTTCATTATTCTATGCCGTTCGTTCTCAAAAAACATCACTCTGGATTGGATTGCCGCTGCTTGCAATGATAAGCTGCTTAATTCTTTTTTCATCATCAATTTATAGCCTGCTTACGCTTGGAATCAGTAGCCTAATGCTCTTTGGCTCTCTCTTGGCTCTTGGAATCATGATGTTTGCAGTGAATATTTAAAAACTAAGGCTATACCTTAGACCTTCTTGATAGAAAATAACTCCCGATACTTCTCATACTTATGGAACACGCACCTCTTTTTCAATTCCATAATTAAACCATCGCTGACGAGCTGGTATTCTTTTGTTCAAGTTTTGATCTATAAAAGAGTATGTAATTAGCTGACTTTGAGGATCAATGGTAGTTATTTTTATCTTGTAATTTCCTCCATTTTTACCAAGTAAAGTAGTATTGATACGTGGCTTTAATTTATCTACATCTGTTTTTTGTAGATCATAATTATAATATAGTATTGGATTTTCCCAGTAACTTTCATTTTTCCAGTAACTTTCATATGCACCTTTAACAGTTGATCCTACATATCCTACAGGCTTTTCTATTAAATATTCCCCTGGAATTTGTACCGCTTTTGCAATCGCAGATGTAATATCCAACGGAGTAGCTACAACGTTACGAATAGACGAATCTTTAGGCAATGATGTATGAACTTTTTTAATACCCTTTTCGATGATCTTCCCACCAGCATACAGCAATGCTATTGTGGCAAAAATATCTTTTGCTGCTGCAAATGCCTCTGATCGAGAGCAGCCTTGCGTAATACATGTCTTGATCCGCTCATATCCTTTTTTGATTCTATCCATCGCCTGCTTTTTGGTCGGGATATATGATCCCCCTTCTTGAGCCGCTGTCTGCATCTCTTGAGTAGGCACTTCAGCGATAGCCTCTTCCTGCTGAGCATACAGCCCTGCAGCCAAAGCACATGACAAAATAATACCATAAACTTTCTTCATACCTTCTCCCCTTTTAATAAAAATTAGTAAGACCTCTCTATCTTCTTATATTAAAAATACCATAAAAAGGGGGTATAAAATCAGTGAAACTCGGGGGGCTTAAAAGCCCCCGCTTCTCTCTTTCTTCACAAATTTACTGATTTCTAATGTATTCTCGAATTTGACTCTCATGAACCTGTCCAGATGTCTCTGCAAAATATCCATCTGCCCAAAAACTTTTTCCCCACAAAAATTCTTTTAAATCAGGAAATTCTTCTCGGATAACTTTGCTGGTCATCCCTTTGAATAGTTGCACCATTCTACTTACACTTATTTCTGGTCTCATGCGAACATGTACGTGAACATGATCTACCTGAATATTCAGCTCTTCTATTTTCCATCTTTGAAGATCTGCACATTCGCGAATCAATTCTTCCAATCTTTCCGCTACTTTGCCCTTTAGAATTCTTTTACGATATTTCGGGACCCAGACTAAATGATACATAAGCCTATGCGTTGTTTGTGAACCTTTCCAATACTTGCTCATGTATTTGAGTATGCCCTACAATTCGGCGCTTCGCAAAGTTTCACCTTGCTCAACTGCCTCTACAAGGATGCCCATTCATCCCCGGCCTTAAAAGGCCACGGTTTTCTGGTCATATGAATAAAAATATCGATTTTTATCATCTCATTTTGATTGTAATCGCTGCAAGCAAGCACAAAATAAGGGATATAATTCCAAAACGAGTCGTAATCTTTGATTCATGCCATCCAAGAAGCTCAAAGTGATGATGCATGGGTGCCATACGAAAAATCTTTTTTCCTCGAATGCGATATGAGCCTACCTGAAGGATGACCGAAATCGTTTCGGCCACAAAAATTCCCCCTGCAAGCGCTAAAAGAATCTCTTGCTTGCATAAAATAGCCATAAACCCAAGCGCCCCTCCTAAAGCAAGCGAGCCCACGTCTCCCATAAAAATTTGTGCCGGATACGCGTTGTACCATAAAAAGCCCAAGCAAGCTCCTAAAATTATGGCTCCTGCTATCGCAATTTCAGCCGTACCTGCAAAGGGAATCAATAGATAGCTTGCGAGTTTGGCATGCCCCGCCAAATAGCAAAGCGCAGAAAAAAGAGCAAAATTGGGAAGAAGGCTTTCTATTGCAAGGCCATCAAGTCCATCCGTAAGGTTTACCCCGTTGCTTGCCCCCACAAGAATAAAAATACTCCATGGAATAAAAATCCACCCAAAATCAGGCTGAATACCCTTCATAAAAGGAATCATAAGCGTTGGTGGCAAGATTCCGACATACATGGCACTTGCTATCGCAATGCATGCAACAAGAGCCTGAAGTCCACATTTTGCTCTTGCGGATATTCCTTCTTGTTTTGTTATTTTTTGCCAATCATCTAAAGCTCCTATGGCTCCAAATCCATTCAATACAAACAGCATAAGCCATATCGATAGCTTTGATAGATCGCACCAAAGCAATACATTGATATTTATAATTGCCAACATAAAAAGACCTCCCATTGTTGGAAGATCATCTTTTACTCGATGATTCTGAGGAGTTCGCGGACGAGATTTAGATCGAAACCATCGTCGCGCAAACTGAATATAGTAATCCCCCCAAAGAATCGAAAAAAATAAGGCTGAAAGAAGCCCCAAAATCGCCCGCACACTTACATAATGAAAAATATTTAATACATGCCAATACGACTGCAAAAAAAACACAATATGATACAGCACTTGATTCCTTTGTAATAACAGGATACAAATGGGTCCATGATAGCGAAAATGCCGATTAAATCAACGTTTTAAAGGAGGCCTTGCAAGACGCTTTCATTTAAACTACATTGAAACCTGTTGTGATATATACTATTTCTATCTTTATAGAATTCTAGATGGAGGAATATCCGTGAAATCTACTTCTTTAAAAACCTTATTAGGCTTATCAATTATTATCTCAGCGGGATCAGCTTTTATGAGTGCGCAGCAGGTAGAGGCAATTATTCCACAAGGAACATTTTCTGAAGCTGAAAAAGATCTGCTTGTCGTAAAGTGTGCAGAAATTCTAAACTATACGAACCACATTATTCGTATTACTGACGACATATTTGACCCATCATCCACAAAAGCAACGGTACAATATGAAATCGATGAGATGAAAAAATATAGAGAAGAAATAAAAAAAATAGCATCAGAGATTCCAACTATTGGCTCATCTTCCCTTGCTCAAGAGTCATTTAAGGCCCTTAAGCAGTTTGCTCATAAATTACATGATGCCCAACATTTATGGGTCATTACGTTTGAAAAAAGGGACATCTCTGAGCTCAAAAAAATCGAACCTAAAATGACCGGGATTTTCAACGTTTTGCAACAAAAACTTTTAGGAGAGCTCAAGGGTTCTAAAAGAATTAACGACACGCTCATAAAGCAGATGCAGGCCGGTCAAGCCGAGGGGGCATTGGCTCTTCTTCAAAAAATAAGCGACAATGTCGATGTTATCTTTAACTACCCTGCTAAAAACAAGCACAAACACTCAAAAATATCCATGGGCTGGCACCTTTACAACAAAAAAGGCTTCAAAAATTTAATCTCTCTTTAAATGCTCCTCTTTCAAGAGAATAGCCTTTAAAAAAGCCTCTAGAAGCTCTATTTGATGAACCAATTGCCTTACCAATCAGGCTTTGGTATCATTACTAGTAGAATATAGAATGACCCATATACTATTAACCAAAAGCATGGAGGCCATGCTATGAAAAACTTCAATCTGAAACTTCTTATACTCGTAGGGCTTGTAGGATCACCTATTTTTGTAAGCCCAGTACATGCAAATGCAGTGGAAGAAATTGATGCAAAAGTAGTCGATTTAACCAACATGACATTGCAATCAATCGAAAAACTGTTTAAAGATGCAATTACCATCAATAAACAGATATTTAATAGCAAAACAAATGCTAAGCAGATTCAAAAATTGATTGCCCAATTTAATAGTGAAGTGTTCTGCCGATTCCAGTCTCTCCATAATCAAATGGATCAGTTTGGCAATAAGCATCACCCTATTGTAAGGCAGCTCTATGCCATTATGATTCAGTTTCACAACTTTATAAGCGACTATAATATTGCACTCGCAAAAAAAGATATTTTCGAAATTATAGATGTGGCAGAGCGATTTTTAACAAAAAATTATGAATCGATACAACAGCATATTATGCTTCCACAGATCGGACTTAAAGACCTGCTTAAACAGCTTGCTGATCAGGAGCCGTATGAAAAATTAAAAATGTTTACACGTGATATCTATGCCCTTGGATCAGAATTGGATAAAGAAACAGAGGGCGCAGGCTCCTTAGCTAAGCATCTGTGGGATAATTTTATTCCTCACAAGAAGGGACTTGCCCAGCTTTCCGTTGCTAAAAAACTGCTTGAGCAATCAAAAAGATTAAAAAATATTAAAATTCAGCCTATTGTCATAGAATGACATTGCACAAAAAATGAATTTGCCCCGGTTCTCCGGGGCATTTTTTTGATCAAAATTGCCTTTATAAAGGCTCCGTGATACAGTAAATATACTGTTTCACCCCTTAAAAAGCGCTCATTTACAGTATGAAAACTCACACTAATTTTGATGTCATTGTCATCGGCGGAGGCCATGCTGGCATTGAAGCGGCTCATGCTGCAGCAAAACTCGGATCCAAAACACTCCTCATCTCGCTTTCAAAAGAAAAAATTGGCACAATGCCATGCAATCCTGCTATTGGAGGCATTGGCAAAGGACATTTAGTGTTTGAAATTAGTGCCCTTGGAGGCCTTATGCCAAAACTAGCTACTCAAACATACCTTCAGGCGCGAATGCTCAATACTCGCAAAGGTCCAGCAGTGCAAGGGCTTCGTCTTCAAATCGATAAATATGCCTATAATCGCCTTGCAAGCAAAACCATGCAATCCCTTCCAAATCTTACTATTTTTGAGGGAAGTGCTGATAGCATCATCACGAACAGCGATAATGCCATTGAAGGCGTAACAACAGAATGCGGATCATCATTTAAAGCACGCACTATAGTCATCACAACGGGAACCTTTTTAAGAGGGCGAATGTTTATAGGTTCTGCAATGACGCCCGGTGGCCGTACTGGAGAGCATGCAGTTACACAACTTGCTGAGTTCATTCAAAAAATGGGCCTCAAAACGGGTCGCCTCAAAACGGGTACACCGCCCCGCCTCTTGCGATCCTCTCTTGATTTGAATGTCATGGAATATCAGGAGCCCGATCAGCTTGAATACTTATTTGAGTTTGATGCGCACAAAACAAATAGCACGCATCCGTGCTATATTACTCATACGAACGAAACCACACATGCAATCATACGAAGTAACTTGCATAAATCGCCTCTCTACACAGGACATATTACTGGAAGCGGCCCTCGATACTGCCCTTCTATTGAGGATAAAATAGGCCGTTTTGCCGATAAACAGTCACATCATATATTTGTAGAACCAGAGGGCGCAGATACTGATGAAGTATATCCAAACGGAATCTCAACCTCCATGCCCCTCGATGTACAAATCGCGTACATTCGAAGTATAAAAGGATTTGAGAATGCCGTCATTGCAAAAGCAGGATATGCCGTTGAATATGATTTTGTTCTGCCAAACCAACTCAAGCAAACGCTTGAAGCAAAGCAAATTCCAGGCCTCTTTTTTGCAGGACAAGTCAATGGAACGACTGGTTACGAAGAAGCCGCATCGCAAGGGATCATAGCCGGAATCAATGCTCATCAGCTTGCACATAAAAAAGAACCTTTCATTCTTGATCGCATGGAAAGCTATATTGGCGTCATGATCAATGATCTTACAACATTGGGAGTCGATGAGCCATATCGCATGTTTACCTCTCGAGCTGAGCGCAGATTGATTTTACGCCAGGATAATGTTTTTTTACGTCTTACTGATAAAGCATACAAACTTGGTATGATTGACGAAGGAATGTATGAGGCTTTTCGCCATGAAAAAAATCTCATCGAAACAACGCTTACTCAATTAAAAACCGAACACAAGCCTGCAGACCTTATGCGATTGTTTGGAGAAGATGTAGCTGCCCTTCACGCATATAACAATGAGCGTAATATTGGGCTATCGCCACGAGCTGTGCTTACAGTCCATGCAGAAATTCGCTACGAGCCCTATATAAAGCGAGAAGAAAAGCAGATAGAAAAGACAAAATTTTATCAAAAAATTATCATCCCTAAAAATTTTGATTATACATCCATTTCAGGATTATCAAATGAGCTCAAGCAAAAACTTATGAAATACAAACCCGAAACACTCGCTGACGCTGCTTTAATTCCAGGGATGACGCCAGCCGCATTATCGTTGCTCATGTTTATGTGTAAATCTATCCCAGAAAGAGATTAATACTGTGTTGCTCATTTTACAAATGCAATCCGCAATAGAGATAGACTGAATTTCGTGCATAATCTTATCTACAATAAGCCTTTTTAATTCCTCCACCTCTGGAATGGGCTTATCTTGTATTTCCAAGATAATGCGCTTTGCTATCGCTGCTTGTAGTTGCCGAGAAAAAGGCGTCTGTGTTTCAATTGTTTTAATAATGGAAGGCTCGAGCTCCAATTGTATCTGAGATACATGCCTGTCAATCGTAGCGTGAATGCGGTCTACCCGCTGATTAATTTTATATTTTGCATAAAAACCCCCCGCAGCAAGCACCCCTAGATTGCGATACCATACAAAATTTTTATAGGCCTTTTTCTGCTTCTTTTTTGAACATCGTTTTGTAATCAATCCATCATAATAAAATAAAGCTGTGCGCATTGCGTATGATTGCAGCTTTTGTGATCCTAATTTCATACCCTCTGCACACCAAGAAATAGTCGAAACTACGCCTGAATGTTTACGGGCAAATAGTACATTTGATGATAGTGCTACTACTAAAACAAACCAAAACTTCTTCACATGCATACCCATTTTTAATGTTAACTACGAAAAAAATTGTACCATCTTTTAAATGATTCGTCCCCAACATTAATCCTTTTCTCGATTGAAGGATCTGCTATACTCAAAAATTATTGAAAGGCTTATATGCACACATTATTTCACATTTATGGACCGATAGCTATTCATAGTTATGGCTTAATGATTGCTATTGGTCTCCTTTGCTTTTTATATCTTTCACAGCGCGATCCGCGCTATAACGTTTTACATTTAGAGTATCACCTAAATACAATATTACTTGTAGGCATCACAGCTGCAATTATGGGGGGTCGACTTCTTTTTTTCATAACACACCCTGAACTATATACCGACTTTGCCTCTTTTTTTGCGTTTTACGAAGGAGGATTTTCAATCTTAGGAACAGTTATTGCTGTGCTTATCGCTCTTCCTGCATATCTTTCATACGCAAAAATTCCAATCATTCCATTTTTAGATTTTATTGCCATTTATGCTCCAGTATTACAATCAATCTCCAGAATTGGCTGTTTTTTCGCTGGTTGCTGCTATGGCCTGCCTACTACTAAATCCTGGGGAATTATCTACACACAAGCAACAAGTGAAGCCCCGTTATATACATGCCTACACCCAACTCAACTCTATAGCTCCATAGCTCTTTTGTTCATTTTCACATTTCAGTATTTTATTGGACGTTATTATTTAAAAAAACAAGGCCAACTACTCTACAGCTATATTTTTTTAATAGCGTCTGAACGATTTATCGTTGATTTTTGGCGTGGAGATCGCGTTGCCGATACATGGAACATTTCACTCAATCAATATGTTGCCCTATTTCTTATTGCCGTTGCTTTAGCTGGATTCTTTTATAGCCGGTCTCAAAAATCATGAGCGTATTTAACTTAATCAAGGCCCGCGTTTCCATTTTTGATGTCATCAATGAATATACGACATTAAAAAAAGCTGGTGCATACTGGAAGTCACGATGCCCATTTCATCATGAAAAAACAGGATCTTTTACGGTGAGCCCACACAAGGAAATTTTTTACTGTTTTGGATGCCATGCTGGGGGCGACGTCATCTCCTTTATTGCAAAAATCGAGAACTGCTCTCAACACGAAGCTGTTCAATTTTTGGCCGATAGATACAACATTGAACTTCCAAAAGATATTGAATACAATACCCATTCAACACAAGAAAAAAAACATTATTTCGATATCTGCAAAATGGTCGCTCAATGGTGCCATCTTCAATTACAAAAAAATAGTACCATTCTAAGCTACCTCAAAACGCGCAGTATTAGCCCTGAAATGATAAAACTTTTTGAAGTTGGGTATTTTCCTGGTGGTAGCAAGGCATTGAACAGTCTTATTGCTGCTGCGAGCGAACAGCATATTCTCATCGATGATCTTTTGCAGGCACACATTGTTGGACAAAGTAAGGCAACTCACTACTCCCCATTTGAAGATCGTATTATTTTTCCTATAAAAGATCACTTAGGGCGCTTTTGCGGCTTTGGAGGCCGTATTTATAAACCAGAAGATACTCGTCCAAAATATTACAATTCCCGTGAAAATGATTACTTTCAAAAGGGGCACACGCTGTGGGGCCTTGATAGCGCAAAAAAAACAATACAAGACGAAAAGCGAGCCTTTTTGGTTGAGGGATATATAGACTGTATCGCAATGGTTCAGGCCGGCTTTCACAATACTGTCGCGACACTTGGCACAGCATGCACATTGGCACACCTGAAGCTTCTTGCTCGATATACCCCACATTTGTACGTTATGTTTGATAGTGATACAGCTGGCGAAAAAGCCATATTGAGACTTACAGAGCTTTGCTGGCAATCAAACATGGAGCTGAAGGTTGTTACGCTCCCTCAGGGCCACGATCCTGCTTCATGCCTAGCAGCTCAGTATGATCTTACTCCTTATATTGCAGGAGCCAAAGATATCTTCGCCTACTTCATTGAACTACTCGGATCTCAATTTCATATCCTTCCCTTGCACGAGCGCATCAAAAAAATAAAACAGCTTATAGAGGTCATTGCCGTCATTGATGAACCACTCAAGCAGGATATTTTAATTCAAACAGCTTCTCAAGCCCTTGGAATGCCTTTTGAGAGCATTAAATCTGAGCTTATTCGCCAAAAAAAGACCCTGTATCAAGAAACACCCCCCCCACAAGAGCCTTCCCCCTTAAAACAGGCCACCCATGGGACTATATCATTAGAAAAACAAATATTTTGTGCTATACTAAATAATCCTGAATTATATAATGCTCAAAATGACTATTATGTAATAGAGCAGCTTGAACCTCAGCTTAAAATTATTATTACTAAGCTTGCAAAAGAAAAAGAAACGAAAGGATCTTTAGAATTTGCTTCTTTTTTTGATACGCTCGATGAGAGTCAAAAAAAAATAGTAAGCGAGTCAGTTGTGATACATAGTGAGCCTGTAGACATGGCGGCATATAAAGAGCTTCTCAATCAACTACAAAAAAAACGATGGAAGCTGATTATTCAATCGATTACCGCACAGCTAGAAAGAGCTCATACAGAAGGTGATCAACAAACCGTTGATCGTTTATTGCATGATTATCGTAAAATTAAGGAAAAAATGACCCCATTTTTTTCAGGGCATTCTAGCAAAGAAGGTGCATCATAACATGGTACGTAAAAAAAATTCTCAAAAAAAACGCACTATTAAGCCTCGTGTGCAGACTTCTACAAAAAAAAAGAAACCAGCCCCTCGCACAAAGAAGGGAGCCCTCAAAGCTATACGGTCTGCGCGTAAGCTTGGTATAAAACCATTAGTGAAAAATCAAAAACAAGAAAAAACGGTCAAGAAAAAAACCATTAGTAAAAAAACAACAAAAAAAATCGTCAAACCAAACCTCAAAAAAAGTTCTATACCGGCAAATAAAAAATCATCGGTACCAGAAAAAACTAACAAACTAAGAGCAACCGTGAGCAAACCAAAGCAACCAACACCACCAAAAAAAGCTCCTGCAAACGTTCCTACGAATGCACCGGACCAAAAAAAAGCTGCCCCAACACAAGCAAAGCGCTCTGAAAATGCTTCTGCCAAAAAAAGTAAAAAGAAAGCTCCTTCAGAAACAGCATTAGCAGGAAAAGCTACAGAAGCTTCAAAGAAACAACAGGGAAAATCTTCTGCTGAGACAAAAGAAGCCTCTATCGTTCAACTTATTGAACGGGGCAAGCAAACAGGGGTACTTACGTACGAAGAGATTATGGATTTTGGTGAAAAACATAATCTGAGCGAATCAGAAGTAGAGCAGCTTTTAAAGGTATGCGACAAAGAACATATTGATCTTGTCACACATGAAGAGTTTGAAAGCAGCCAGCCCGATATCGATATTGAAGATGAGGACACCTCTGAAGGCAAATCAAAAGTAAAAAAAATAGCTGTTGATGCGCCCGATTATGACGAAGAAGATGAAGAGGATGATGAGCGAGATGTACCTGCTCAACTAACCGACAGCGTAAAGTCGTATTTAAGAGATATTGGAAAAATTCCCCTCTTAAATAAAAAAACTGAAACTGATATTGCTGAAAAAATAGCTGAAGCAAAACAGGAATCTATTGATGCAATTTCACGGTTTCCAATGCTTCATAAGGAATTTATTCTTATTGGTGATCGACTTCAAAAAAATACCCTTCCGCTCAAGGATATTATTCAGTTTTCTGAATTTGATGAAGACAATTTACCAAAAATAGAGCAAGAAAAAAGTACGCTCCTCAAAACTATCAAAAAAATTAAATCATTAGTTGAAAATGAAGAAAAAATTTATCGTAGTTATCGCGATAAATTAAGCTCCGAGGCAGCCAAAAAGGCTATGCTTCAGGAAGTCAAAGATAACAAAGAAGCTATTAGCCAAACAATTAGTGAAATCAAGCTTTCCAATAAACTCATTAAAAAGCTCGGGAAAAAACTTGAAAAGTTTGTCCGTAAGATTAATGAGAAAGAAGAACTGATTAAAGAAAGCGCTCAAAGAATTGCTGAGCTTAAATCGTTCAAAACTCTCTCTTCAGAATTAGAAGGATATTTAATTGAAGCGGAAAAAAATAGCCGTACCGCTGCAAAATCAATTAAAAAGACCGAGTCTGAGCTAGGATTATCAAGACCCTTAATTTTCAAATTTTATCGCCAGCTCATGACAGCGCAAAGCAAAGATAAACGGGCTAAAGATGATCTTGCAAAAGCAAACCTTCGATTAGTCGTTAACATTGCAAAGAAATACGTTAATCGCGGCCTTCATTTCCTTGATTTAATCCAAGAAGGGAACATTGGATTAATGAAGGCGGTTGAAAAGTTTGAATTTGAGCGAGGCTATAAGTTCTCTACTTATGCAACGTGGTGGATTCGTCAGGCTATTACACGCGCAATAGCCGACCAATCACGAACAATTCGTGTTCCTGTGCATATGGTTGAGACCTTGAATAAAATCAACAAAATTAAGCGCACCTTTATTCAAGAGCACGGCAGAGAACCGACATACGCAGAGCTTGCAAAAGAATTGAATCTTGATGAGAAAAAAATCAAAAATATTATCAAGATATCAAAAGAGCCTATTTCACTCGAAACGCCTGTTGGCGATAGTGAAGATGCTACAATCAAAGACTTTATAGAGAATGAAAATGAGTTTTCTCCTTCCGAAACGATCGCAAATACCGATCTTAAAGAGCGAGTTCGCGAAGTATTAAAAACACTTACTCCTCGAGAAGAGAAAGTACTCAAAATGCGATTTGGGATAGACGTTGCATCAGAACACACGCTTGAAGAGGTTGGAAAGGACTTTTCAGTTACTCGAGAGCGAATTCGTCAGATTGAGGTAAAAGCATTACGCAAGCTGCGCCATCCATCTCGATGCAAAAAACTCTTAAGTTTCTTTGAAAAAGAGCTTCCTCCTATGGCTGATGAAGATGAAGATTTTGATGAAAATACTATAGATTCAACCTTTTCTCTAGAAGATGACGAGTAGAGGAATTATGGAACAATCGCTGTTAAGCCAATTATATCCGTCGGTATTGTTCTTTTTTATTTCATTGTTTGTTCGCGCTATATTTGCATTTATAGAAACGAGCATTACTGCACTACGCTTATTCAAGCTCAAAGAGCTTGCAAAGCAATCTCACGACCGATATGAAGTAATTTTTCATGCGCTGGAAACTAATCCTCATCGAGTATTAGTCACAACGCTGGTTGTAAGCAGCTTTTCAGATGTATTATGCGCAGCACTAGCGACCAATATTATGGAGACTCTTTTTGCTCATTTACACCTTTCAGCTGGCATTGGCTTTTCACTAGGCGTTGGCATCGCCGGAACTATGATTATTTTATTTGGTGAAATTTTACCAAAAAATCTAGCTCGCAGCAGAGGGGAGCGCCTGTTCCCCTCTATGGTCTGGCTTGTCTACACCGTTTACTATCTACTGTATTACCCTGTTTCAGTTTTAATATCATTTTCAAATATGGTTCTTCATCGTATTGCCAAAAAAAATGATATAACAAGCCCTGAATGGGTATCTTCTGAAAAAGAAATTCGCTTTTTAATCGAATATATTCATGCTCAGGGAATTCTTGAAAAAGAAAAAACGGAAATGCTTCGCAACATTTTCGATTTGGGATGTATTCCCGTTAAAGATATCATGGTACCCGTACCCGATATTATCACCATCGACGTCACATCCCCAATCTCACAGGCCCTTAAACTCTTTTCTATGAATCCATTTACCCGCCTGCCCGTGTATGAAGGAAAACCCGACAACATAATCGGCATGATCCATTTAAAAGATATTTTTGTAATGATCTCTCACAAACAGGATAAACCGCTCAAAGATTTAATCCGTCCAATACTATTCATTCCTGAAAGCGTAAAAGTTAATCAACTTTTACGTGAATTTCGCGAACAGCACATGCACATCGCAATTGTGCTCAATGAACATGGCATCGTCATAGGACTTATTACACTCGAAGATGTTTTGGAAGAAATCGTTGGAGAAATCAGCGATGAGCATGATCCTGCAGGAGATAAAATCCTTGCGCTCCAAAAAGGAGGCTGGCTTGTTGATGCAAGTATTCCTCTTGATGAGCTTGAAGAGACACTGAATATTCATTTTAAATCAGAAAGCTCAAATACTCTGGGTGGATTTTTGACAGAACAGTTGCAGCATTTACCCAAAAAGGGTGAGCGAGTCCACTATAAAGACCTCCTGTTTCAAATACAAAAAGCAAGCCCTCGGCGAGTTAAACAAGTCCTCATACTGAAAGACAAAAAAAAGAGTTCTTCATAAACTATTGCTCTCAGAAACGTCAAATACATACAGTAGGTATACTTTTGAAATAATAAAAAGGAGTTTTTTATGAAAAAGTATAGTTTTCTATTTGTCATAGCTGCGAGCGGAACTCTCTATGCCAAAAGCAATCTGAGGATCGAAGAGATAAAACCGTTAATGCAAAAAGAGATCGAATCCATTCAGGATATTCCTAGTGCATCAATTAATAGCAATACACTTCTTCAAAGCGAAAATAGTTCCATTGGTGCTGGTGGAATTATAAAGCCCCCTATGGTAAAGCCAACAGCTAAACCAGTTGGTGGCCCCGTTCAAGCATTTTATCGATTTGTCAAAACACTGCTTATGATCCTGACAAATCCTCAAATTCAAAACAGCTTAAAGGGAATTGAGCAACTATTTGCATCATTGCTACAAACAATATCTCAGGTCATTAATAATAATAGACCGATCGCAAAGCTTTCTATCATTACAAAAAACAATCTTGAATTTTCAGTTGATCCTGAGCTCGTACAGGAAATTGCCGAAAATATAAGTATTCATTTGAAAAAAACAGTCATACGAAACGCCGCACCTAAAAATGGCGAACTTGATGAAGATACCCGCAAAATCATCGGTTCTGTCGGTGGTATTGTAGAAGGATTCTGTAGAATCGTTGAAAATCCCAATGATAAAAATGAGGTCCCTAAAAATATTGAAAAAATGTTTGTAAATATGGGACGAATTTTTAGCACCGCAATTACACGATATGGAGCCCCAATCGATGGCTCATTAGAAGAGTATGAAACATTCGTTGAAGGCTTAGATATCCAATTGAAACGAGAAATTCAAAATGCCTTCATTGAGGCGCAAGATGCACATACCAACTGACATATCCTAAGAAACAAAAGCTCTTCAATAATAGCGCAGTATATAGCTGCGCTATTATTTTTTATTCGCCCGACTACTTTTGCAACATACATCAAAGCTTTTTTATCCAAAAAACCGGACTCTTGCAACACGCCTGCAACGTATAATTCTCTGCAATAAACATCGATCTTTCAACGTCCTGTAGAAAAAAGCTCAAAAATCGGTTTATATTTTTACCAATTGCTTTATAAAAACTCAAAATCGAACAAAGAACATCTCGCCATCTATCATAAACATGCGAATATCAACGTATCACTCTAACAAAAATGATACAACCGAACATGTTGCAACGACCAAAAAGCAACACAAATAGTCATAAAAATATTTTTTTTGCAAAGTCTTGATCGAAATATTTTTTTATGTTACTTGATAGGTTAGTAAGCAAAGTAAGCAGTGTTAGATCTTTCCACATCCTTCAGAAGGAGTACCATTATGGTTAATAAGCACATCCTTGCAATAAGTGGCGGCAGCCTTTTTGCCCACATTTTACCACTTGCGCGCGTTCGTGCTCCTTTTGCCTTTATTTTATCATCCTCATATTGTACCTGGCTCTGTTCATCAATGTATGCGCATATATTCCGCATGTGGCGCTCGTAACAGTCTGTTTTGCTGAGCTGCTCATTAGGAGAATTTCAAGCATAAGCAGTGCTTGAGTTCTGTGTAACTATATTGATGCTAACCAGAGGAAAAACTATGAGTAAAGAAATAGTGATGGCCGCCTTATTAATAACGCTTTCAACGGTATTAAAAATAGGCTCAATTGTGGCATTATGCCATACAGAAATACGAACGAAAACATTACACGATAAAGAATCAATACAGCATGAAATTTTAACTAAAAAAAGGCATACAGTCCAGCATTTCATGCTGTAATAATTTTTTTTGCAATGCAATAAAGCGTCATTTTTGCGCAATTATTTTCAAGTAAAAAAATTAAAGGCCTAGCAAAATACAAGAATATGTTTTATACTTGGCAGCCATCAAATAGTGACTTTTCTTTGAAATCAACTCTATAAATCACTAATCAGGAGAAAAAGTTATGTCCAGAAGATTCATGATTAAGGCTACATTAGTCACGGCGTCAAGCGTTTTAAAAATATGTTCCCTCATTGCGCTATGGAACGTCAAATTACATGCTGTATCGGAAGATGAAGAGCATACACATCAAGAAATCGTCATCACAAAAAAAGCAAAACCTCAAACATCCAATTTGCTCATTCAATAAGCAGTGCAAAAAAGGAGAGTGGTTGCGGTGCAACCGTTTAGATGGGATTGCCAAAGAACTTCATTTGCCTATACTTACATAAAAGTGCATTTTTGAGGTCTTCATGTTTCTATATCCTCCGCCGCCTCCACCACCCGCAGCCGTTCCTATCACTATTTTTATTCATGGAACGCAAATGCACACGCTTTTTCGAGATAAAGATATATCTCGATTTATTATTCCAAGCACCCAGACTCCACGTGGATTACATTCCATCCCTACAGTTCCTCCCCATAATCAGATAAGAGCCTGCATGGTTGCCCTTGCATGCGCAGATAATCGCCAATTTCCTCTTGACGGAATGTATACGTATGGATGGTCTGGAGCACTTGATAGTTTAGAGCGAAGTCAAGCAGGAAAAGAGTTTTTTGATCTCATCAAAGCCTTATCGCAATCATATGATGATAAATATAGAAAAAAAGCCCACATAACAGTCATAACTCATAGTCATGGTGGTAATGTACTGCTAGAAGCAGCGCGCCTTCATCAAACGCAGGATTACATTGTTGATACGGCCATAATGCTTGCGTTACCGGTCCAAAATGCCACAAAAGATGCTATTACTTCACCTTTTTTTAATCACATAATCTCACTACATTCGCACGATGAGTTGGTACAGATTTTAGACCAAGAATGGGCAAATGAAACACGGCGAGCTTTTCACACAAACTTTGAAACGTTATTAAAAGCGGTACAGTCTCTTGCAAACAATGGCATTACACTCGGATCTGAGCGGCATTTTGCCTCTTTTCCGTCCCTCATCCAGGCAGAAATTGGCTGGAAAACAGAACCAATTCATGAAAATCATCCTGAAAAATTTCTCTTTTTTGAAATAGGTTTTCAAAAACTAATGAATCAAAAATTGTATCGCGGAGTTGCTCATACGGAATTTACGACGACACTATTTTTTAGCAAATTACCATCAATACTTTCAATAGTTACACAAGAGGCTTCATCCAAAGAAACCCCCTGCTTTTCCCTCCTCATTGATGGCTGAAACACAAGATGCTATGCTTCCTTTATAAAAAAGAAAGGAAGTAGATGAAAGGATTATTCGCTCTCCCTTTTTGCATGGTTCTTTCATCGTGTATTGCAAAAAAAAATATCCGAAAAGTAACAATCACTCGCCAAACATTCAACCATATCTCACATGAAACATCGTGCCCGCCCATTACACTATGGATTCATGGAACAAAGTTTGTTCGGCGCCCCTTATACCAATCATTTTTTGGAGGCAAACCATGCCTGCGTCTTGCAAAGGAGCTTGCCTCAGACTATTATCTTCACAGCGTGGCGCACACACTCAATAAAGCAGCCCCCGATAAATATCCCCTTGATACACTGTATCTTTTTGGATGGTCAGGAAAATTAAGCCCTTCGGTTCGCCAGCATGCTGCTCAGGTCCTCTACGAGGAGCTCAAGCGTGTGACTCAGGACTATAAAAAAATATATGGCAAACCTCCATATATTCAGCTTCTTACGCATAGCCATGGAGGCACCGTTGCGCTCAATCTTGTTCGTTGCAAGGAAGCTCCCTCTCCTTTTACAATTAATGAGCTCATCCTCATGGCATGCCCTGTTCAAAATGCGACAAAAAAGTTTATTGAGGATGACCTTTTTTCATATACATGCGCCTTATATTCAAGCCTTGATATGGTACAAGTCCTTGCGCCACAAATCAGTTATAATATTTGTAAAAGAGGAAAAAAAGAGCTTCGCTCCCGCATCCATTGGCCCCTTTTTTCTGAACGATGCTTTGAGCTCCATCCTCGCCTTGCACAAGTTAAACTCAAAATGAATGGCCGATCTCTTTTTCATACAGAGTTTGCAAGTACGCATTTTCTTGCCGTGTTACCCCAAATTTTACATGTCATCAAAACAATTTATGATTCGCGAATCGTCCCTAATGAATCGCAGCTCCTCTGCGTCTATACCCCCACCATCAAAACCCCCTCTGAATGGGGATTGCTCGATTCATAATATAATTCCAGTCAACTCTCTTTATCCTGATTACAATCTCATAATATCTCAGCCCTACGTTGGCGGCCAATACATATTTTTTCTTTTTGCTTCTTTTTATATTTTCATATCTTTTTCAGGCCTGTGCGGCCAGGCACAAAGGTATTGTGTGCCCAATACCTTTGATCTAAGGGCAAAAAAGAGGTTCCATCTTTTTAATTCTTCCGCATTTGAAAAGTCCTATTCGCCTATCGGCTCAGACGTCCTTCAAATGCAACATGGATAATTTATATATACTTTTAAAGCAATTGTCCCATTCGCGATAATTGATCAACGGATCCTTTGCAAAGCCTGAGAGACTATCGAGCGATAGGAATAATATGAAATAATTTCCGGTAGCGCGTTCGAGGTCTCTGAATGAAAGCTGAAAGCTTGAAATGAATGAGGGCCGAGATATGCGCGAATCTGGATCAAACGCGCCGTTTGCACCCTTTTGGTCCAGATATTTTGGGTGAGCAAAATATTTGGCGCCTGCCCGCGTAGGGCTGAAAGATTTTAAAATGAGAGTAAGAATAAAACAAAGATGCTTGCTCTCCCTTTGCGCTGGCCGCACAGGCCTGAAAAAGATATGAAAATATAAAAAAAGATGAACCAAATATCTGGCGCTTGCCCGCGCAGGGCCAAGAGATTATAAGATTAAATAAAGGAATCAAACAAAATTAAGGGTCAATCAAATTTCTTTACCTTTTTTACCAATTCCATAATTGCATATGCATCGATAGCCTGATCACGCATAAGTTCATGCGGCTTTCCTGATCGCGGCATATGTGATACAGCAAGCGAATATACTGGAATAGCATACGAGCTTAACGCTGATGCAATCGCCTCTCCAATCCCACCCGCTTTATAATGATCCTCGACGGTAATAACTCTATTGCCGCTCGCCTGTGCTGCTGCAAGCACTGTTTTAAGATCGAGAGGTTTAATGCTATAGAGATCTATGATCGAGCAATGGATGCGACTCTTCTTCAGCTCCTCATATGCCTTCAACGCTTCAAATACCGTAATGCCCGCGGCAATGATACATACCGCATCATGATCTGACGAGCGCAACACTGAGCATCCTCCAATCGTAAATGTGCTATCAGCGCTATAGATCACGGGCGTCTCGCCTCGCGTAGTGCGCAAATAACTAATTCCATCTTGATATCCAAGCATCTCATTCACCAATTTATACGTACTCACCGCATCGCACGGATAAAGCACAACTGAATTTGAAAGCGTACGCATAAACGCAATGTCCTCGAGAGCCATTTGAGAAGGGCCATCCTCTCCAATCGAAACTCCTGCATGCGATCCTACAAGCCGAAGCGCTGATGAACCAATCGCTGCCATTCGTATCTGATCTGCTGCACGCGAAAAAAAAGAGCCAAATGTCGAGACAAATGGAATCTTGCCGCGCCGCTCCATGCCAATCGCCATACCAACCATGTTTTGCTCTGCAATAAAGCATTGATAAAATCGATCTGGAAATGATTCTTCAAATGTTTGGGCATAGGTCGAATTTTTGACCTCCGCATCAAGGCTCACCACCTGCGAGCAGAGCTCTCCAGCTTTCACAAGCGCAACCCCATACGCCTTTCGCGTCGCAATCATATCGCCGCTTTTAAAATCAGGACTTATAAATGATTTTTTATCGCATGTTTTAAGAGAGTGCTTTTCTTGCTTCTGATTGTGATGCACATATCGTTGGCCTGCATAATGAGCGTCAGCATAAAATCTTTTTTCAAGCTCCTGAAGAGCTTTTTGCCCACCGGCATCTTTCAAAGTTTTTCCATGAAAGCCCTCTTTATCTTCAAGCATATCAACGCCATATCCCTTTTTCGTTGTGGCAATGATTATGATTGGTTTATCGCCCTCGTATGCACGAGCCTGCGTTAAAACTTCAACTAATGCTTTCATATCATGACCATCAATACAATGTGTCTGCCATCCGAATGCACAAAACATCTTTGCAAATCGTGCAGACTCATCTCCTTCTAAAGCCTCCATCGTCGCTGTACTTTGCCCAAGGCGATTGCAATCAATGATGCCAATAAGATTGTTAAGTTTATAAAATGCAGCAAGCTGCACTGCCTCCCAGACAGAGCCTTCGCTCATTTCGCTATCGCCCATCAATACGAATGTTCGATACGATCGCTTATCTGCTTTTGCAGCAAGAGCCTCGCCCGCTCCAATTGAAAGGCCCATGCCAAGAGAACCTGTCGCTGCTTCTGTATAAGGAAATCGAAGCGTTGGATGCCCTTCTAACGGAGAATTGAAATGACGATACGTCAAAAGATCTGCATCAGAAAGTTTGCCAAGCTCATGCCATGCCGCATAAAGCACAGGGCTTGCATGCCCCTTTGAAAGAATAAAGCGATCATTAGAAGGATTTTCATACCTATCAGGATCAAACTGCATGACATCAAAAAAAAGCGCCGCAACGATATCTGCTGCTGAAAGCGCCGACGTTGGATGGCCTGAACCAGCCTGCGTCGTCATAATGATAGACCATTTTCGTATTTGATACGCTCTATGATTTAATAAAGCAATACGTTCATTCATGCGTTATGATCCTCTCTTTAAAGGCATAAAAGATTGGATCTTCAAGCTAACAAGATTGTCCAAAATTTGAAAGTCTATTTCTTATGCTCTTTTTTATGTTCTTTATTTCCTCGCCAATTTTCTCCTCGAGCCCATGCAATCATTTTATCAATATATTGCGCTCCTCGAGGCATTTTTACGCGAGCTGAATCCATAAGATTTCGCCAATACGTTCGCATTGTTTCTCGCGTCTTTCCAATGAATTTTTTCATAACGTTCCTTTTTAGATGAATGCGACACCACAATAATTTGCCCAATACCCGAAAAAGCCTTACAGTTACATTATTATGAAGGTTATAGCGCGCATCTATCAAGGCATTATCGATTTTCTTATTCTTAATCTTTTCATTACGCTTGTTTCGCTTCCTGTTTTAGTGGCATGGGGGTTGCCTCATTCATGGCTCTCGCCCTTTGGAAACTTTTTCTTTGGCCCATTTCTTTCCACCTTTTTACTGCTCTCGACCATCTGCTTTTTTCTTGAATGCTTTTATCTTCCGCATGGGCTCTTTGATTGGTGTCTCATTAAAACGACCGACATCTGGCAATGGTGCATGGCGCTTGGACCTCATGATAGTTTTATTGGATTTTCAATATACTCATTTTGGGCGCTTACAATCATTGCGCTTCTTTCTTTATTCAGCATTATGTTTGATCGATTCAAGCCAGCTCTTGCTCGACTTAAAATACTCTCCTTCTTTTTTGTATGCTCCCTATTTGTGTTATATTTCAGTACCCCACAAAACGTCTCCGATCAGATTGTGTGTACTCGCAAGCAGATTGAAATTATTAAAAAATTTGACCAGACATTTTTGATTGATAGAGGAGCATTTTCAGAGCGCTCAAACCCAGCCTCATGGGCTCAATACCATCTTATTCCAGAGATTATTAAAAAAACGGGCTCAATGCGCATCGATCATCTGATTATTCCAAAGCCCACGATCCGCGCGCTTCAAGCAGCCGCTGCGCTCTGCACGCATGCTCAGGTAAAGCATATCTACTATCCAGCAATTGAAGGAGAGCTCAAGGGCTCATATCGGCGAGTATTTCGAGTCTGGTATGCTATTGCAAAAGGAAAAGGTGTCCAGCTCATTGCCGTCAAACGTGAAATGACACTTAATGCGCTTTTTGAGCTTGGCCTTGGCAAAAAAATAGCATATCGTGATATATATTATTCACCGTTAGAAATAAAACATAGCCTTTAACGTTATTTGATTCCTTTCCAGCCTTCAATCTCATAATTTCTCAGCCCTACGCGGGCAGGCGACATATATTTTTTCTTTCATCTTTTTTTATATTTTCACATTTCTTTCAGGCCTGCGCGGCCAGGCACAAAGGGAAAGCAACCTTTAATTTTGTTTGATTCCTGTATTTAATCTCATAATCTCTTAGCCCTACGCGGGCAGGCGCCAGATATTTTGCTCACCCAAAATATCTGGACCAAAAGGGTGCAAACGGCGCGTTTGATCCAGATTCGCGCATATCTCGGCCCTCATTCATTTCAAGCTTTCAGCTTTCATTCAGAGACCTCGAACGCGCTACCGGAATTTATTTTATATTGTTTCTGTGGCCCGCTAGGCTTTCAGCCTTCACCGAGAATCCGTTGAGCAATTATTGCAAATGAGACAACCGCTTTAAAAGCATATATAAGTTATCCGAGTTGCATTTGAAGGACGCCTGAGCCGTTAGGCGAATAGGACTTTTCAAATGCGGAAGAATCAAAAAGATGGAAACTCTTTTTTGCCCTTGGTTCAAAGGTATTGGGCACGCAATACCTTTGTGCCGCCTGCAAAGGCCGAAATAAAATATATAAAACCAGATAAAAAATTAAGAAAGAAAAACTCTGGCGTCTGCCCGCATAGGCCTAAATGAAATATAAAAAAAAGTAAATTTTGAAGAGAAAGAGCTCTAGCGCCTGCCCACGCAGGGCTGAAAACACTTTAAATTAAAAAAAGAAGTACGATTACAAAACATAATTCCCCTTCAAATATCATTAAAACAATCGTACGCTTACAAACAAAACCCTGAAAAAAGTAAGGAGATCGCTTAATGACGAGTGGAAAAGTTTTGTTTATTATCGCACATGAAGGCTTTCAGCCAACGGAATATCGCGAACCAAAAAAAGTGCTTCAAGATGCTGGTTTTACGATCGTTACCGCATCCGATGCAGCTGGACATGCGACCGATGCCGATGGCCAAACCGTGCCCGTTGATCTCACGCTCAATCATGTGCGCGTCAAAGAATATGATGGAATTATTTTTATCGGAGGGCCGGGCGCTCTCGAGCATTTGGACAATGCTGCAAGCTATACCATTATCAAAGCTGCCATGGATCGCCATATGCCGCTCGGAGCAATCTGCATAGCGCCGCGCATTCTTGCAAAAGCAGGTGCTCTTACTCGTAAGCGAGCCACGGGATGGAATGGGGATAATCAGCTTGAAGAATTTTTTAAAACGTACGATGTGATCTACTTGCCAGAGCCAGTCGTCGTCATGGATCAAGTGGTAACCGCCTCAGGGCCGCAGGCAGCAAAACTATTTGGGCAGGAAATGCTTGCATTGTTGCATAATAATAAGGGATGGGGATAAAAAAGGGGAGCCAAGTGGCTCCCCTTTTCTTACTTAAATATTAAGACTAATTATTAAATATAACATCTTCCTGTGTTTTACTTAAATCTGCAGAACCAGTCGTTTGTAGATTATATAATTGATAAGCCCATTTTCGTAGAGTTACATCATTATTCGCTTCTGCAAAATCCATAATAGCAAGGATTACATCCCTATCTACACTATTAATTAACATAGGATTACTAATATAGTTATTAATCCTTCTTTGTGATTCTACATAATTTATACCAGATTTAGGAATTAGAGTATTAATAAAATTAATATTCCCTGCTTTAGTCATGTCAACATTTCGATCTTTTAAATAAAAATTTATATTTTTACCAGACCCTATGATAGCTTTTACGACTAAAACAACAATCATAATCATCGTCGCAGCTACCGCGCCTGCTGCCGCAGATTGCGCTTTGTATTTTTCTACAATTTGCGACATAGCATTATAGTTTCCTGCTTTATATGCTGCTGACAGCTCCGACATGAAAGGCCCAGCCCAATTCATAAAATTTTGTGCTGCTTGCGATGTTGGCTGACCAATATACCGATTTAAAAAATCTTGTAACGGCGAGCCTTGATACATTTGAGATACCTTATCTCTGGCAGATTTTATATAGCTCATCGCGCTCAATCCGCTGCCTTGCACTAAAAGCGCTGCAGCTAAAAGTAATGACATATGTTTCTTCATAGAAACTCCTTTTGTTTGTGGCGTTTTTTTACGCCGGGTTATTAATTCCTTTTTTAATTTCCGCTCAAATCCTCATACAATGTAATCCTGCTCGTTCGATTATTCCGGAAGATCAACCATCTTCGAATACTGCTCTTCTTCAATAGTTTTTTCTTGAATAGGCACAAATTGAGCCTTTGAATGTTGCCCTGCTATTGAAGATGGAGCATTCATAGATAATCCAGTTTCACGTTCTGCAATAGTTCGCTCCTCCTGTACAGCAGTCGTCAATGCTACTCCAAATAAGGCCGCTACAGCTAATGCTTGGATCACGTAATACACTTTCAAGAATGCCACTCCAGCCTGCTTGCGCTGCTCATCTGAGCAGTCTGGATTACCAAGACAATCCATCTTAGCCATAAATCCTTTCCATGCTGCTGATACTTTTCGAATGGGAGCTGATAATGCCTGCTTTGCCTTTTGATACATAGAGCTCGCTATTGATTGGCTTTGCGCAGCTTGATATTGAACTGGAACAACAGGACCCATCGTTCCAAGCCCAGCAATGTTCACTCCCAATCGCTTAAGCTTATCTTTAAGAGCAGCTCTTTGCTTTTCAGTAAGTGGTTTTGCTTGAGACGATTCAAGATCAGATTTTATAGCCGAACCACTATCTTTTAAATTTGAAATCTGCTGCACAAGCTTATCTTTACCGGTAGCAAGCGCATTATTAATCAAAGCCAATTTGTCGCTCATTGAATCTTTTAAATCAGCAAGCTTATTTCCAACAGCACTACGAATTTGAGAAGCTTTTTGAGCCAATGCTGCTCCTACTTGAGAAACTTTTTCTCTAAGGCTTGGCACTATATTGATGCTTGGTAATGCTTTTTTTACATGGTGCATAAAAGAATTTTGAGTCGATGCAAGCATAGGCTGCGTCTTGACAATGACAGTATTAAGACGAGATTGCAAACCCTGCGTAAAGCTTGCAAAAGAGCTTACAGCCGCATCCGTAGCCGCTTGTCCTGCTCCCTTTGCATCCCCCTTATAAAGCCGAGCCTGATCTTCAAGCGATTTTTTCGCTGAATCAACAGTCTTTTTAACCTCATGTTTACTTTGTTCAAATACGCGTCGCAATGCATTAAGATTATTCTGTGCAATATGCTGGGCTTTCTTGTTCTCCTCATTCATCTTCTTGCTTAAGTCTGCTGCTACTGATGATGAAGCTGTCGCAAGCTTTGGCTCAAAATTTTGACGTATCGCCGATTGAGTATCAGCCAATTGTAGCCGTGTAATACGAGCCGCTTCTTCATACTGCTCTGCAAGCCTTTGCAGCTGCTGCTGGCGCTGAAGCTCAACAGCTTGCAACGAAGCCTTATATTGAGCATTGATTTCATTGATATAAGATTGAACATCGTTCGACATGCCTTGAGCAGCGATGTTTGATACAAACAAACTCACGGCCACTACATATGATATATGCCTCTTCATAAACTATCCTTTTTATACAAATGCGCATATTTACTCTGCTAATATTTCAGCTTTTTCGCTTTCGTTATTCCGTTTCATAGCTTTTAACATGATAATTTCTTGTAATAATTGAACGTCTTCCATTTTTTGTGCAAAATCGGTAAGTAAATCAAGCAAGCGATTGCTTACCTGATCAGCCTTATTAAGCTCTTTTATCTTCGAAAGTGTTCGAATTAAATCATCGGGATTATGTATGTATACTAACGCGTCCAAAATTCGAAAATCAGTGTCCGTTAGGGGGGTACCATCTTTTTGTAATGATTCTATAAGAGCTCGAATTCGATCAGCTTTCAGAGTATCTGTATTACGATAAGGCCGCAGCTTTCGCTCAAATTTTTTAAGCAGTTCAGAGTCTGACAGTTGCACAGAATTAGCTGAAATCAGCGTCGTACACGTATAGAGAAATGCCCCTATCAGAATAAACGAGCTCTTCATACTATCTCCTTTAAAGCTTTTCGTATCTATACTTATGCTACAAAACTTAAAGCTTTAAATTCAATAGTTTGTAAATTTCTCTTATTCTACAATCAATATAGCACGCGCTGGAGCCGCCTCCGAGCCAATAAGAGCCAACGGAAGACATATCATAAGGTATGACCCTGCTGGCACATGGGCTAATCGGACCCCCTCAATAATTGTGATATCTGCCTTCATAAGCGTTGTATGAGTTTGATGATCAGGATCCCCCCGCTCAATGCCAAGATAATCGATAGCCACGGCCTTTACCCTCTTATCTGCAAGGTAGCGAGCCCCTGAATGATCAAGATATATAAAGTCTCGCTCAAAACGATCCGTAGCATTCAGGGCACTATTTGCCGTACGCAGCAGAATAATATCTCCCTCATTAATATCGTAGCGAGCCAAATCTTTGGCAGTGATACATTCTGCGACCGCCATAAAATCATATACATGCGCTCTGCCAATCAATCGATCAAGAGGAATCATATCAATCGACTTGCCGTCTTTTAAAAAATGCGACGCCGCATCCACATGCGTACCGGTGTGAGCACCCATTGTAATAATAGATTCTCGCACGCCATCAGAATCGAAACCTTTTATGCTCGCAAGCTGAATAGTTACCTTATTTTTATATTCAGTTGTAGCTTGAGAAATCGGCCACGAAATATCGTATATTTTCACAATAATCTCCCATTCATTTACATATTGAAACATTTTGATACAGTAAAACTATGCTCAGTATACAAAACATCTGGAATGATTATGAAACGATTTATGGTAATCAGTTTGCTCACAATCTTCGGCTTCAATTTTTGCGTGGAAGAAAAAACTGAAAAGCCTCTCGCACAACAAAAAACAATTCAAAACCCGCCCATGCTCACATTTTCTAAAGATGCATTCAGCAAATTTTTTGAGGAAACCAAAACAAATGAAAAAAATAAACAAACAAATGAAGAAAGATTTGAAGCATTAATGGAAAAAACCTTTAAGAGCGCAATTCCCATTGATCACAGGCCAGACACGCAATCGTATATATTCTATTGGAACCCCGAAGAGCGCACAAGCGTTGGATTTTTAAATAATGTTGTTAATAAGCACCCTATCATACTATCAAGCAAACACAGATCACAATTAACGATCACGTTTCCAAAAATAGAAGAGTACAATGAAACTCGGTATTTCTTGGCACAAACATTGCCCTCCAAACAAAATTTTCCCCCCAATGGCAGCATTATTATTAATACCAAAAACACGAGTATAACTATCACAAAAACTCAGTAATTTATGTTTTTATTTTTTTTACCGCATGCCCTCCAAATGCATGTCGAAGCATCGCCACGACTTTTGTAGCATAATCGCCGCCTGTTTTTCGAGACCATGCGCGTACATCAAGAGCTGTTTTAATGACGGGTATTGAAATGTGCTCTTCATTTGCTTGCTCAACTGTCCAAGCGCCCGTGCCACCCTCTGCAAGCTCGCCACTGACAGCATCAAGCTCCTGGTCCTTCTGCATAATACCATGCGTCAGATCCAAAAGAAGCGAACGTATAATTGAGCTCGTTTGCCAAATGCGAGTAAGCTGCTCTAAATCGATAGCTTCATCTTTAAAGGAGCCCTCTTTGATGAGCATGAGCCCTTCGCCGTATGCCTGCAGTAATGCATACTCAATGCCATTATGAACCATTTTTACATAATGGCCGCTTCCTGATGCACCAATATGCGCAACTCCTCCTAGAGCAGCTATTGCCGCAAATGCATTTTCCATTTTTGCATACGCCTCTTTCTCTCCACCCACCATCAAACAAAATCCCTCTTTTTCGCCAAGAATTCCGCCCGATGTTCCGCAATCAAGAAAATAGATTCCTGCCTTCTTTAAAGATTGGGCACGTCGAATGGAATCTTTATAAAAGCTATTCCCGCCATCCACAATGATATCTCCAGCTTTTACATGAGGCTGGACAGCTTGAATTACACTATCGACAGCATCTATAGGAACCATAATCCATATCGCGCCCGCCTGCTTTGCAAGCTCAGAAAGCGTTTGAACAATCGAAATACCTATTTTTTCAGCTTTATGTTGAATGTCTGTGCTTTGATCAAAGCCGTAAACCGTAAAGCCCGCGCGTAAAAGACGCGCTGCTATCGAAAAGCCCATACGCCCTAATCCAACAATCCCAATATTCATGATTTCCATTTCATTCCATGTTTTCGTTCAAACTGTGTTAGCTCTTCTGGCCCCTGCGATCCACACGCATATTGATACAGCGGAAACATCTTCTTGCGGGCTGAATCAATAATTCGCCAGCATTGCTCGATTTCATCGAATCGCACTGAAATCGACTGCTCCCCGCGAATCACTTCTTCAATAACGACTTCATATGCTTCAGGAGTAACCTCTCCAAAAATACAGCTATGGCAAAACTCCATTGATACGGGCACCACCTGTTCACTTCTTCCTGGTTTTTTTGCATTCAAACTTAATGAGAATGTGGCCTGAGGTGAAACTTCGATCGTCAGCCAATTTGGAGGAACAGGACAGCTTTTTGTAAGCAAACAATCAACAGATTTAAATTTTATGTGAATCACCGTCTCTTTTTGAGCAAGGCACTTTCCTGTTTTAACATAAAAAGGCACTCCGGCCCATCGAGGATTATTAATGCGGAGCATCAAGGCAGCGAATGTCTCCGTCGTTGAATCTTTTGAAACAAGCTTTTCAGCATGATAGCCATCATATTGCCCCAAAATTCCATCGATCACTTCCACACGTTCAAGAACTTGTACTCGCCGATTACGCACATAATCACCGGTTAATTTTTCTGGCGATTCCATACCTATCAATGCAAGAAGCTCAAGCATGTGATTTTGCATCACATCCGAAAGCGCTCCATACGTATCGTAGTAGCCCCCTCGCCCTTCAAGCGCAATTTTTTCATTAATGACAATCTGAACCTGATCGATATAGCGATTATTCCAAAGCGGCTCAAAAACACAATTGGTAAAGCGAACTAACGCAATATTACTCACAAGCTCTTTGGTAAGAAAATGATCAATACGATAAATTTGATGTTCCTCAAATTTGTCCTGAATACACGCATTTATGTCATGCGCCGATTGCGCGTTATGACCAAACGGCTTTTCATATACAATACGCTGCCATGGATGGGTATTTATATTCGTTTTTGTGATAATGTTTGAAAGAAAAAGATTTTCGGTAATAAGAGTATAAAATTCAGACGAAGCCGCTAAATAGGCAATTCGATTTCCTGAAAGATTATAGGTCCGTTCATGTTTTTTAATTCGAGCTTCAAGCCGCTTAAAATCAGAAAGTTCTTTAAAATTAAGCTGCTCGTAGAAAAAACGAGACTGCAATGCTGCAAATACCTCCTCATCAATCGTACCGATGAATTGACGTGATGCCGCAAGAATCGATTGCGCAGTAGCATCACTGAATGCAGCGCCTATCACAATAAAATCTGTAAGCTTATTGTGTCGCAACAAATTATAGAGCGCTGGAAGCAACTTTCTACGGCACAAATCGCCCGTCGCACCAAGAAGAATAAACGTTACATCATTCATAAGCCAAAATCTTTCGAGTTTCTTTTTTATACAATTCTACATGCGGCTGATCAAAAGGGTTAATATCAAAAAGATACCCAAGATAAATGATTTCGGCCATCTTAAATTGCATAAACTGTCCAAGACCATACGAATCAAGCTGAGGAAATCGTATGGTCATAAACGGCCTATTTCTATTGGCATATGCTTTTTGTGTTCCCTGAAATATTGCATCCATAATCGCATTGTAACTCGTATTGCGAATCCCAGGAACTATATCAGAAAAAAAACCATCCGGAACTGCAATATCTTCCTGATTATCTATTGTAATAAATGTCGTAAGGCGATTGTGAGGACCTGCAAGCGCAAGCTGTGCCTGCGAGTGTAAATCAATCGATCCAATTGAAATTGTCGGCGTGATACCACACTCTACTATTTCGCCTGCATTATTTTTTTCTTTACCAATACTTTCGGCAAGAAGCTGGCGATACCAATCGCCTAATTTGAATAAGGATTGAGAAAAGGCAAAAAAATCATGGATTACCAGTCCTTGCGTATAATAAAAATAGAGAGTAGCCGCGCTCATTGCAGCATAATTTTTCGAAAGCTCAGAATTAATACAATTCGATTGTATTGATGCAGCGCCCGCGCAAAGGGCCTTAATATCGATTCCCATCATTGCCAAAGGAAACAATCCAACCGCACTCAACACAGAAAATCGCCCTCCCACATTATGCGGTATGGGTAAAAAAGTGCATTGATGCGCTTGCGCTATTGATGCAAATGGAGAATCTTCGTCTGAAATCAACACAATATTTTTATGAAAGTGATGCGGCTTATAGCGCTCATATAACGATACAAAAAGCTGGGCATTAGCGATAGTTTCGAGCGTCGTCCCTGATTTGCTGATAATCACAAGCAGGAGAGATTGACCACTTTGCAAACATGATTCAGCTTTTTGATAGATATATTTTGTATACACACTATCAACGGTATCCGCATAATAGACAGGCATTTTCATTGCATCTCGTGCAAAAAACCCCTGCAGCGCCTGCTCTACGGCCATAGTCCCAAGATTGGAGCCGCCAATGCCAATGAGTATCATAAGCGCAGGCTGCTGGGCACGGTGCATATCGGAAGCTTTTTGTATCTCTGTATGCATACGCACATCATTGCACAGATTCAATAGAGCATACGGAGATTGATATCCGCCGCTCTGTAAAGCCAATGCGATACGTGCAATCTCTGGAGAAATTTTTTTTGCACAATAATGCTGACGCACAGGTGCAATCGGAGCATGATCGGTAGAAAATATAATCTGTTTCATGATTCTCCCTTTTATTGAAGCTCAGCATATAAAGAGATGCTTTTTTTTTAAAGCAAAAAACGTTTACAAAAAAAGCATTTGCGGTATTCCACTTGACAAAAAACAGGCAAAATGTACCATGGTAGAAGCTATCTCGTGATCAGACTAACCAATTCGAACTGAAAATAAGGGTTAGGGAAAGGGACTTTTCAATGATCAATGCAGATCGTGTTCACATTTATATTTTATCCTGCTTAGTGTGCCTGCTTCCTTCATGCAGAGATCCATCAAAAAGTAATTTTGGCATCAGGCCTTTGCATTCCCTCATTGATTATCAAGAAACAAAAGATCATGTTTCTCTTGCTGTAAAAAAACTTGATACGTATGATTGCACACTCATCCTTGGAAAAAGAGCCGCTCGTCTTTTTAAGAAAAATAGAAAACGTCAGCCTATCTGCCCATTGCAAATATCGTTGACAAACGGTACCAATAAGCTTCTTGCAATTAAGCCTGAAGATGTTGGATTGCCCATTATGCATTACAAGGCGGTCGCGGCACGGCTTTCTCAAAATTCATTCGCGCAAGCTGTTGGAACTATCGCTTCTTCTATCCTTATTGGAGCTGCACTTGCTACCGGAAGTTTTTTTGTACTCGGGGCCACAGGGCTTCTTGTTTTGACAACTGGCAGCTTCAACATCGTAGCTCCACTTGCCATTTTAGGCAGTGCAGCACTTGCTGCCATGCCAACATTTTTAATTATTGGTACGCCAGTATTATCTGCCATTCGAGGCGTGCAAACAGCTCAGATCAATGAAACTATTCGTAAAGATATAAAGCATTATAGTCTCAAACAAGAGGCAATCGTTCAGCCCTATCAAACCGTTGATATGCTCGTATTTATTTCAAAACCATTTTTCAAACCAGTATTTCCCATCACCATTTCAAATCCAGAAAACGCAGAAGAGACAATCGAATTCAAAGTTATTCTCCCTGATCAACAGCGCTTTTTAGTGAGGCCTTCTTAAACAAAGTTCTTCAAGCAGTAGATACTGCGCGGCTCCGTAGAGACTTACATTGTAATCAGCAATGATGGTTATTGGTATTTTTTTAAGAAGATACGCAAGTTTCCCACAATGTAAAAATTCTTCACGAAAATAGGATTCTTCAAACATGGGAACATTATGAGCTGCAATGCCTCCTGCAATATACATACCGCCAAGCGCAAGCGCATCAAGCGCAAAACATTTTGTGCTTCGAGCATAATAGCGAGCGTATAATTCATACGTATCGCGGCTATGCGGATCACGCGTGCGGCTTTGAAAAATATCATCAGGGCGGGGAATCTGACTCTGCTTGGCATATTTTCCGCCGTTACGTTGTGTATAAAAAAATTGGTATATTCGCTGAATTCCCTTGCCTGAAAGTACATCCTCCCATGAAATGGGGCAGGATATTCCTTCAGTTCTTTGAATAAATTGAATCAATTCAATGTCTATCGCGCTTTGAGCTGCAAAATCTGCATGTCCTCCCTCTGAAGCAACAGGTACATATCGATTCGCTCGTTCACTCCAAAACATAATACATTTTCCAAGCCCGGTCCCTGCGCCAATAATTGCTTTATTTTCGGTCGGTTTATATTCGCCCTTTTGAACAATATTTAAATCTTTTTGGCTAATCAAATCAATTCCATACCCAATCACCTCAAAATCATTCACAATAAAAACACACTGCAAATCGGTTGCACGCTTGATTGCATGAGCATCGATTACATATGAAAGATTTGTTGGTTTACTTTTTTCTTGATTGGGCGATACGACGCCTGCTGAAGCAAAAAGAGCATTTTTAATACGAATGCCATACCGAGATGCAATAAGCTCAAGCACCTCTTTAACGACAAGAGCAAAATCAGAAATTTCTTGGCTTTTTGCGTGTACTGAGCACAATAAAATTGGAGCATTATTGGTAACTTCAAAAATACCAAAATTACTATTCGTTCCGCCAATATCTGCCGCTAAAATTGCCTCAATATCGCGAGGTATCGTATCGACATAAATGCGTTCTTTTAAATTCATACGCCTCCCCTCTGCTCAAATATTCTACTTCTGATATGCTGAGCCTATCATATGCGGTCAGCCAACACTATCTTCTGAAAAGAAAGGATCTCCATGCGGTATCAGATTAAAGATTTTTTACCTCTTATCATTATTGCAAGCTTGATATGCGTCTTCACATTCATACGCCAATTTTTCTACCCTGCATGGAATCTCATGTTTGCAATGCAAGACTTCATGGCAGGATTTTTTATTATCTTTGGTTTTTTTAAACTGTTAAATCTCAAAGCATTTGTGGAAGCATATAAAAAATATGATCTTGGAGCTCAGCATAGCACCCTGTATGCATACGCCTATCCATGTATTGAAATTTGCCTTGGATTGGCCTATCTTTTTCGATTTCTGCCAATCCTTACAAATCTTGTTACGTACACATTGATGCTCTTCAGCGCTATTGGGGTTGCCCTTGCGCTTGCATCGGGCCAGCACCTCATGTGCGCCTGCTTAGGCACAGTCTTTAAACTTCCAATGACGTATGTCACAATTTTTGAAGATGTCCTTATGGCTGGCATGGCACTCGGAATGCTTTTAAGCATTCTTTTTTAAGAACTTAAAAAGATTTCGACAATTACACAGAGAGCCGATACGCTTAAAATATATTTTAAACGCAACTTTAAAAGAAGGTATCTCACTATGAAACATATGCACGTCATCGCGCTAACCATCATAAGCTCGATATCACTTTCATCATGCCAAGCGCAAAAACAACAGCAAATAGATGATGCTACGCAAGAAACGCGAACGCCGCTTTCAGGAAATCTCTTTTATCTCGAGCAGTTAATTACAAAGGCTGAAAAGCCGCAAACTGTCTTTGATGGCATTATTGCTGATAATAGGCTCGTACTCGTTGATTTTTTTGCCGAATGGTGCCCTCCATGCAAAAGAATGAGCCCTGAAATTGACAAGGTAGCAAAGCAATTTCCAAGCGTTATTTTCCTGAAAGTGAATACTGAACTTTTCCCTGAGCTTTCTCAAAGTATTAAAAGTATTCCCGTTATCAGGA
>CAZBWL010000002.1:141414-214084 GCA_964495945.1 uncultured Pseudomonadota bacterium
AGGTAAATCTTCCGTTAATGAAAGTCGACTTATAGAAGTTAAACCATTGAGAGGTAGTGATGAAGATATTAAAATGGAGCTAAAAGCATACCGAATGTTAAGTAAAATATATGCTAATAATGCAGAACAAACACGAACGCCACTTTCAGAAAATCTTTTTTATATTGAACAGTTAATTACAAAGGCTGAAAAACCTCAAACTATCTTTGATGGCATTATTGCTGATAATAGGCTCGTGCTTGTTTATTTTTTTGGCGATTGGTGCCCTCCGTGCAAACTAACGAGTCCTGAAATTGACAAGGTAGCAAAGCAATTTCCAAGCGTTATTTTCTTGAAAGTAGATAAAGAACTTTTCCCTGAGCTTTTTCAAAATATTAAAAGTATTCCCGTCATCAGGATCTATAAAGATGGAAATCGCGTCTACAATGAAGCTGGCGGCAAATCAGAATCACAATTAAAGCAGCTTATTATGCAATTTCAAAAGTAGCACGTACAATTTTTAAAAAGCTCAATGCATTGAGACAGAATATCGGCAGGAGCTATATCTTGTGACGAAGTTCTTGCTTGCCATATATTGCATGCAATCGAAATTGCAAGCATGCTAACCGTAACAACCTGGCCAGCCCAGAATCTTCTATTAGTAGAATCGGATGATCTAATAAATTGATCCTCTGATTGATGGTAGCTTCTATCCTTATTTTTTTGATCAGCAATGGCCCCTTCTTGCGCCACTTTTAATTTTCCCGCTTCAATAGCATTTTGTTTTTCTAGCACTTGGATATAGGCACTCAAAAAGTCCTCTTTTTTTGCCTTTTTGCCTTCGCCTTCGCTTCTTTTGGCTCTTTTTATCATTCTTCCTTGAAGAGTCACAATATTTTCTTCATCCAGATTCTCTAAAGCCTTTTTATATTTTTTAATCTCTCTTTCATTCAAATCCGCTGCATCCAAGATATCTGAAATGGCAGTTTCTTTATCAAATGGTATTTCTTCCATTGCTCTTAAAGATACTGCTAAAAAAAGCACCGTTATATATGCATATTTCATTACCACTCCTTTACAACGAATCATAATAATCGTCAGATTTTTTTCTTGAAGACCTTGAATTTTCCCTATAGAGCTCGTCATTGCGATTTGAAAGTTTTTTAATTTCGCTATTGAGTTCTTTTATTTTTGCTGCTTTTTCGTTATCGATCTTTTTTAATTGAGCGTTTGCATCCTTGAGCTTTGTACATTTTTTTTCCCACAAAACCCACTGATCGTATGCCTCTTTATATTTTTTTCTAAAAGCAGCCTCTGATTTCAATTTTTTATGTAAGGCTGGCTTAATTTCTTTTAACTCTTGAAGATCACTCTTTATTTTTGAAATTTCTTTTAAAAGCGTATCAATTAATTTTTGATCATGATCTCGCAAAACTGTATCTTTCGATTCCAATTTTTGATTTTTTTCTCGAGCCTCTTTTAATTCACTCTCTAGATTCTCTATTCGAAGCCCAGAATTGTGAGCCAGAATATTTTTTTCAAGCTCCCCTTGTTTCTCTTTCGCTTCTATCGATTCATCCTGGTTCTTTATAATTTTTTTGAAAGCTTGGGCTTTATTTTTATGATATGTCGTATTTAGATCTTCATACGAAGTTTCTTCAGAATCAGAATCTTCTTCCCTATAAAAAGACTCTGGCAATGCTTTCATCAAAATATGAAACCCTACATCTCGTCCTGCTCGAATGCCATTCATTAATTTAATAGCAGCGCTTTTAACCGCTTCATCGTCTGAATGCCGATTTAAATAGCGCTTTAATTTTGTTAATATTCTCGTTTCAGGAGCCCCTACATCAGGGTGATCCTTCAAATATGCTTCAATATCCTCGTCTGTATAGTTTTTTACTTCTTGATTTGGCAAACCGAGATTTGCGAGCTCAGTATCCACTTCTACCGATTTTTCAGTTGAATTTCGAGGAATACGAATATGCTTTGGAGAATTTATTGGCGAATCATCTAATTTCATACTATAGATGGAAATAGACGATAGCAGCGCATAGGCGATAATAAGCATTCTTTTCATAATACATCTCTCCTGAATCATACACGATTTAAAAACAAGGAGATACTAAAAAAGCTCGCTTACAAAGTCAATAAGAATAGATCATGCTTTTCAGAATAGCCCCAAACAACGTCTACTCATTAATATATGTGCTCAGCAATGGGCTTAATGAGCCTGCAGCGGCTGCAAAAATCAAACCGCACAAAAATCCTATCGCCATGCGATCGCACGCACTATAATTATGCATTTTTCTAAACGATATCGACTCTTTCGTCTTTTTTATATAGAGAACCGCGGCATGAAATGGCGTTATTTTTGAATTGGTATGTTTACCTATCCATTGATAATGATTTTTCCAATACGGGTCTTCTTCTACATAGTGCACAAAAGCAACAATGTCGTCACGGCTTTCATGTTTCAGGCCATTTACATGTAAAGTTTGCAATACGTTCAATGCCGCTTCATATGCTTCATCTGAAGGATTATGATCTATGGGATGAGGAAGCATTTCATTAAGGGCCCCAGACATCATTATTAAAAATAATATTACTCGCATTATCTTCCCCTTTTTTTTATAGAAAATATGAAATTAATTGAGACTTTTTATTATAATACAGAATAGTTTTGATAAAAAAAGCGCCCTATCGTAATTGATAGGGCGCTCAATACATATACTCACTATTGCTATACTTATTCCCAATCCAATGAACCGGCTGTTTGATACTCCGTAACGCGCGACTCAAAAAAGTTCTTCTCTTTTGCAAGATCAGTTGCTTGCGACATCCATGGGAATGGATTTGATCGCCCATACTGCTTTGGCAGATCAATACGCTCAAGACGGCGGTCTGCTATATACTCTACATAGTCTGAAAATTGCTGCGCATTGATACCAAGTACCCCTTCTGGGCACGCATCAAACGCATACTTCTTTTCAAGCACAACCGATTGCTTGATAAGATCGACAATCTCTTGCTGAAAAGCATTCGTCCAAACTTCAGGATTTTCCGCTTTAATCGTATTGATAAGATCGCATCCGAATGCTAAATGCAAGCTTTCATCTCGCATGATATATTCAAACTGTTCCCCAATACCAACCATTTTATTACGACGCTTTAATGCAAGCATCATTGCAAAGCCCGCATAGAAAAAGATCCCTTCCATGATTACGTAAAAGCCAATCAAATCATGCAGGAAGCGCTGCATATCTTCAGCTGTTTCGGTCTTGAAATTAGGATCAAGGATTGATCTTGTGAGATTAACAACAAAATCATCCTTCTCTTTTATTGTTGGTATTGTTTCATACATGCTATAAATTTCATCTGGGTTGAGCCCAAGCGAATCGCAGCAATAGATAAATGTATCAGTATGTACAGCCTCTTCATATGCCTGACGCAATAAATACTGGCGGCATTCAGGATTTGTTACATGCTTATATACAGTTAACACCAAATTATTTGCAGTTAATGATTCGGCCGTGGAGAAAAATCCTAAGTTCCATAGGATTAATCGGCGCTCTGTTTCGGAAAGAGCTGTCTTTGATTTCCACTGCTCAACATCTTTTTGCATGGACACCTCTTCTGGTGTCCAATTGTTGGCAACGCCATCCTTATAATGATGACGAGCCCACATATAGCGCATTGGTAAAATCTTATTCGGATCTACGAGTGAGTTATTTATAATTCCGTCTTTTTTCATTGTATACTCCAAAAATTATTGGCAGGATTCGCAATCTTCCATATTTTCAAGCGAACATGCAGCAGCTTTCTGTGCTTCTGCCATATCAAGACCATTATCATTAGTTTGAACAGTTTGAACACGCTTTTGGGTAAATCCAAACTTCTTTGCATCAAGCGTCGATTTTTCGATTTGGCTTGCACCAAGCGTACGCAAATAATAGAACGTTTTCAATCCAGCTTTCCAGCCTTCAAGATAAATTTCATTGAGCAATTTACCCGTTGCACCCTGTACAAACACATTATGCGATTGGCTTTGATCAACCCATTTGCCTCGAGCAGCTGTTATGCGAACAAGATGCTTTGGATCAATGGCAAACACTTCCTTATATTTTTCGCGAAGCTCTGCAGGAATACGCTGAATTGATTGAACATTACCATCATAATATTTAATCTGATCAAGCATATCTTGATCCCAGAGGCCAAGCGCTTTCAAATCTTCGATTAAATATTTATTAACAACGGTAAATTCGCCCGTCATATTCGCTTTAACGTAGATATTTTTATAAATCGGCTCAATACAAGGAATGCAGCCTGCAATGGTTGAAATAGTCGCCGTTGGGGCTATTGCCATCGTATTTGAATTACGCATCCCATGCTCTTTGACATGATTTCGAACCGGAGTCCAATTAAGATTTCCAGTACGACGATTTATCGTAATAGGAACACCCCGCTCTTTTTCATATAAATCTATTGTATCAACAGGGAAAATATTACGATCCCACTTAGATCCTTTATAAGTTGAATATGCTCCCCGCTCTTTTGCAAGCTCAGAAGATGTCATAATTGCATGATATGAAATCTCTTCCATAATATCATCGGCAAATTCAATTGCTTCATTCGTATCAAACGCTATATCAAGCTTATAAAGCGCATCTTGAAAGCCCATAAGACCAAGCCCAATAGGACGATGGCGCATATTTGAATTCTCACCCTCTTTTGTCGGGTAAAAATTTAAATCAATTACATTATCAAGCATTCGAATTGCTATTTTGACCGTCTGCGCAAGGCGAGCTTTATCAATTTTTCCATCAACGATATGTCGCTCTAAATTCACAGAGCCCAAATTACATACAGCCGTTTCATCGGCGGATGTATTAAGCGTAATTTCAGTGCAAAGATTTGAACTATGAATGACGCCCGCATGATCCTGTGGAGATCTAATATTACACGCATCTTTGAACGTAATCCATGGGTGCCCTGTTTCAAATAAGCGCGTAAGCATTTTGCGCCACAGATCTTTTGCTACAAGCGTTTTATGCAACTTGATTGCCCCATTTTTTGCAAGCTGCTCGTAATGATGATACCGCTCTTCAAAAGCTTTTCCGTATAAATCATGCAAATCAGGCACTTCATCCGGTGAAAAAAGCGTCCACTCGCCACCAGTAATAACTCGCTTCATAAATAAATCTGGTACCCAGTTTGCAGTATTCATATCATGCGTACGGCGGCGTTCATCGCCAGTATTACGACGTAAATCAAGAAAATCTTCTACTTCCAAATGCCATGATTCAAGATACACAACCCCAGCTCCACGCCGACGGCCGCTTCGATTAATAGAAGCAATCGTATCATTAGCAACTTTCAAGTACGGTATAACGCCCTGACTTTCAGTTTTGATACTTTTAATCCAAGAGCCGCATGCACGAATATTTGTCCAATCATACGCTACGCCGCCAGACCATTTAGCCATTTGAGCACAATCGCCAATGCATTTAAAAATATGATGCAAATCGTCCGATACTGTAGCCAAAAAGCAGGAGCTCAACTGCGCTCTTTTAAGCCCGCTATGCAAAAGCGTTGGTGTACTTGGGACATAGTACATTGTTGAAATGAGATTATAGAATTCTATAGCCTTTCCATTTTTATCCGGTTCACCAATTGCAAGCCCCATTGCCACACGCATCCAAAATGTCTGAGGAAGCTCTAGATAGACATCTTCATGCTTTGTAAAATAGCGTTCATACACCGTTCGCAATCCCATATAATCGAATAAATTATCTCGATCAGGGCATAAAGCTCGCGCAAGCTGATGAAGATCAAAATCTAAAAGACGATCATCAAAGCCTTCTTTTGCTACTCCCTCATTGATACCCCGAATAAACATCTCTCGATATGAAGCATCGATGTCACAAAAAAGAACCGACTTCTGCGTTGCTTGGCGAAATAATTTCTTAAATAAAAGCCGAGCAGCTACATACCCATATGCAGGATCACGTTCAATAAATGCAACTGCCGATAAAATTTGAGCATCTGCAAGCTCTGACAATGTAATTTTATCAAAACAATTACGGATAGTTTCATCAAAAAGAAGCTGAAAATCTGTTTCATCCTCATACCCCGCTTGCGCCCATTTTAGGGTACGCGCAATAAGATCATGATTAAATATCTCAGGGGTACCATCCTCTGTTGTAACAGACCATTCCCGAGAAGCCTCAAGCTCAGGGGCAAAAGAAAATAATACATTAGGTTCATTTATATACTGGCGATCCATGTGTTCCTTTCGTTCATCTATGCGGTCATTCATTGACTCTTCCTTTCTTTTGAGGGTGAATTATCCCCTCCGGGTATTTATTAACGGCTCTCTTTCCTAATTTGGTTGATTATACAACCGCACACTGAGATGGATTTTTAAAATTATGACTATGAGTAAATTGCACACTAGTACTAGTACTCTAATGTAGCGACTATAAAGAGCTTAATCAAACAGTTTTTTATAAAGTTTTTATAAATTTTTTTTCTTACATTTTTTCACGAAGGATTATAGATTTAAATTCTTATTGTAAAAAAAAGAAACAATGAGAAGTTTGCATAAAAAAACCACTCAACCGTCAAATCAGAACCCCCCCCCACCATTTACGCTAAAAAAAAATAGTTATATGTAAATCAAAATTGATCAAAACTATATTTAAAAACTATCAGAAAATTTGTATTGAACTGCTCGAGACGATTATGATAAAATATCCATGAAATTTGAGTTTCACCCGTAACAAGGAGTGGGTCATGGAGTTTCGTACTATAGTAAGGTTATTAAGTATCACAATGGTTTCTTGCAGCCTTATACACGCAAATCTCATACAAATTAGCGATGCTCAAGAATACAAAGATCTTGTAAAAAATAACAATAAAGTACTTGTAAAATTCTCAGCAGATTGGTGTAGCGTATGTAATGGTATCAAAAAACCGTTTCAAGAAGTATGCTGTGAGCCTGAATTCAATAAAATAGCTTTTGCAAACATAAATGTAGATGAACATGATGGCCTTGCAAAAGAACATGGGGTCGTGGGCGTTCCAACCATTGTATACTTTGAGAATGGTAATAAAAAATTAGAAGAAATTGGCGTACAGAATATGCCTGAGTTTAAAGAACATTTACGAAAAAATTTACGCTCTACTTTCCAAATTGCTCAAAATGAACCTGTTGATTCAATCACAAATTCTGAAGAAATCATCATTGATGAATCACTACCTGTAGAAGCTGCACCTGAACCAAATGTTTTTATAAAAATAGCCGCTGCTGTTAAAAATTTTGTCGTGATGATTTTTGTAAAAATCAAACAGTTCTTCGTAACGATATTTGACGCAATTAAAGGTTTTTTTGGAAAATAACTTGATAACAAAAAGAGGAGCATTAAGCTCCTCTTTTTATTGGTAAATAAGAAATAACTGGAGCCGGCTTATACAAAAAATAGGGTTCCGCTTTTTTATAAAATTGATCAAGGTCTTTATTTATTTTACAGGCAAGCACCTCAAAAGTAATTTCTCCTAAAATCCACTTTTTAATAGCATCCGTTCCAAAAGCCTTATCCGAAAGTCTATTAAACGAAAAGCTCATTTTACATTCTTTAAAAAATTCAATAATAGCCTTTGCGACTGCCATAGATGAAAATAGCTTTTGCTCTGGAAATCTAAAATAGAGGCCCGTATATGTCCGCTTATCTTTGTTCATCGTTGTTGGAGTCGCATGGATACCAAATGTTTTAAGAATCCCCTTAAGTTTTTGCCATTCATAAGAAGGAATGTGAATCGTATCGGGAGTCATAATTACCTGAAATGATCGTGGAGTACCCCATGCAACATATATAGGATCTATCGTACCTAATGCACCCAACACAGAATACCCAATAGCCGATTGTAACGAGACAATATTGGGAGAAAGTTTTGCCAAAAATGGAACAGGCATACCTCGCTCATACTGCTCCATAGGAACAACTATCAATTGAGTTGGCGTATGCAAGAGCGCTTTATTAAAATAGAGAGCAAGCTCACCGATGGTCATCGCATACCGAAGTGGTATGGAGGCTATCGACACAAATGATTCATTGCCCTGATCTACAAGCGGACCTTCCATGTACATGCCCGATACAAGAGGACGATCAAATACAACAACTGGTTTTTTACCTTGCGCAGCACTATGCAAAACCGAGTACAATGTTGATATATAGGTATAATGACGAACCCCAACATCCTGTAGGTCATACAAAATAATATCAAGCTGCGGAATTAACGATTGAAGCCTACTTTTTCCTCCTCCATCATTATCAACATTATAAATACTGACAATTGGAATTCGTGTTTTTTTATCAACAGTATCAGGTATCGCTTTTCCCGATGGAATAGTTCCATCAAATCCATGCTCAGGAACAAGAATATACACAATACGAACTCCAGCATCATGCAAAATATCAACCGTTCTTTTTCCGTTCTGATCGCACCCACTTTGATTTGTAATAAGCCCAACTCGAGGTAATACTGCACTTTGCGTAAGTATTTTTAAAATAGGATGAGAGTGGTTTTCTATTCCCAAAGAAAAAGGCCACGCGGTTGTTGCATATAGTAGATGCATCAGCAGAGAACATCCCCAGTTTCTCTGTATCGCGTAGCCATTCATCATTCCCCCAACCCCTCTATGGTCAAACATATCGTGAAAATACTACACTCAATATCAAAACTGCAATAAGGAAAAAAAAAGAGCTCCTTTTTACAGGAGCTCTCAATGATTTACTCTTTTTTACTTAGCTGATTAATACAAGCAACAAAGACACAATCGACATAAGCTTAATTAAGATATTAAGCGCTGGACCTGATGTATCTTTAAATGGGTCGCCCACCGTATCGCCAATCACAGCAGCTTTATGCGCAGGAGAACCCTTCCCACCAAGATGTCCGGCTTCTATATATTTCTTGGCATTATCCCATGTTCCCCCTGCATTTGCCATCATAAGCGCAAGCAGTACACCAACAATGGTTGAACCAACAAGTAGTCCTCCTAATGCTGAAACTCCAAGCGTATATCGAATAATAATAGGCAAAGAAACTGTAATAACACCCGGCAAAATCATTTCACGAAGTGCAGCTTTTGTACTGATAGTTACGCACTGCTTGTAATCAGGCTGCGCCTTGCCTTCCATAATGCCAGGAATTTCCCTAAATTGTCTGCGAACTTCAAGCACCATTTTAAGAGCTGCTTGGCCAACCGAGCGCATTGTTAAAGCAGAAACTAAGAAGGGAACGGTTCCACCAATAAAAATACCAATCATGACTGTCGGATTTAGTACGTTCAGGCCAGAAATGCCCGCTTGTTGCGCATATGCTGAAAACAATGCTAATGCTGTAAGGAGTGCCGAACCTATTGCGAATCCCTTACCCATGGCTGCAGTCGTGTTGCCAAGTGCATCAAGCTTGTCGGTAATTTTTCTAACTTTTGGATCAAATCCAGACATTTCAGCAATACCGCCCGCATTATCTGCGATAGGGCCATATGCGTCAACTGTCATGGTAATACCCACTGTCGCAAGCATAGATACTGCCGCAAGTGAGACACCAAACAAACCGCCCCCATACATATGGGAAAGGAGAACAATAATGGAAAGAATAACTATTGGCAATACAGTTGATTCCATTCCAACCGCAAGCCCATCAATCAAATTAGTCGCGGCACCAGATTCTGAACTTTTTGCCACACGCTCAACAGGATAACCACCCGTATAATACTCTGTAATTAAACCAATAACCACACCAGCAACACACCCCAAGAAAATTGAATAGTAGAGGTTTTGCTGTAGATCATAATATTTTACATAAAAATATGCTGTCGCCAATAAAAATGCGATAGCAAAATAGGTAGCATTACGAAGCATCGCCGCTGGCTCAGATTTGAATAGCAAATTTGAAAGCAACCCGATAAGCGAACCTCCAAGGCCCAACACTGCAAGCATAAGAGGAAGCGTTATATATGGTAATGAATTTCCGTACGCATCGATAGCGAGAATAACCGATGACACCAATGCACCAACATATGATTCATAAATATCTGCACCCATGCCAGCCGTATCGCCCACACAGTCACCTACGTTATCCGCAATTACTGCTGGGTTACGAGGGTCATCTTCAGGAATACCAGCTTCAACTTTACCCACAAGATCGGCTCCAACGTCTGCTGATTTGGTATAAATTCCACCACCAATACGAGCGAAAAATGCAACCAAGCTCGCGCCAAGACCAAATGTCGTTAAAAGCGTAATAAAATCAGGACGATCTGCGCAGTAGTAAAATAGAAGGCCCAATCCAAACAGTCCAAAGCTTGCTACCGCAAAACCCATAACGCCGCCGCCAAAAAGCGCAACGAGGAACGCTTGGTGTTCGCCATGCTCCTTAGCTGCCATTGTTGTGCGAACGTTTGCAAGCGTCGCAGCTTTCATGCCAAGATATCCCGTAATAAGAGAGAGAATAGAACCTCCTACAAATACTCCCGCTGCTAATGGCGTAAAAATATATGCCAAAATAGCCGCCCCGAGAGCAACTGCCATCAATATTAAACGATACTCTTCTTTCAAGAATGCCATCGCGCCTTCGCTAATCGCATCGGCTATGCGTTGCGCGGTCTCGTTATCAACTCGAATACTTCCAATTCGACGAAACAGACCTAGTACGACCAGAAGGCCGCATATCGCTGCTCCGGCAAAGATCAT
Source organism: uncultured Pseudomonadota bacterium (assembly GCA_964495945.1). Taxonomy (GTDB): domain Bacteria; phylum Babelota; class Babeliae; order Babelales; family Vermiphilaceae; genus JAJCZB01. Next base: position 152,157 of record CAZBWL010000002.1, read on the forward strand.
AAAATACTGCTGCAGTAACATAAAAACGCTCCTGTATAAAATAGAGGATATACCGATTGGATATCCTGTATCCTATCAAATATCCCCTTTTTTGCAAGTCTAACGGGCTTTTGAGCTTTCAGATACGTTCAACGTCATGGCTTTTTCTAAACCATTTTTTCTTTTTTTTCTTATTTTCAGAATTTAATGCCAGACTAAGAGCTTTTGCTGCCAAATCTATACCAGCCATCTTTTTGCTCAACTCATCATCTTTTTGTTTAATGTGCTCTGCATGCTCACGCTCTTTTTGTTGTTCATACTTTAATTTTTCAACCGCTTGAGCCTCTTGAAATCCTTCCATACGAGCTTCCCTTATAGCTTTTTCAATTTTTCTTGAAAGCTCCTCATCCATATCATTTATTCTCGAATGAATACTTTCTAAGTCCTTTTTTAAAGATTTACGCTGCTTTTGTTTTTCATGTTTAATTGTCTCTTCAGGAGAAGGCGGAGGAGGCGGAACATCTTCTGATACTTCCATTGCATGGAGCGTAATCGTCATAAGGCATGTAAGAAAAAATCCAAAATACCTATATGTACAGTTCATACCACACCCCTTCTAAAATCCCAATAAGCGAGCGGCAACTATAATAGCCAATGAGACCACAATAGGCTTACTATTTTCTTGCAGCAGTTTTTTAGGATCACATTTAGAAAGATCAATAATTTTATGATTCTGAATTTCCTCGATGTCATTTGATAATGAGTCAAGCCTTGCCTGCATCGCTTTCAATGCCTCGCCTTGTAATTTCATTTGCACATCAAAGGTAGCCATTTTCTCATGCAGCTGTCCATTAACTCCATTTATTGCAATAATAAGATTCGTCACTTCTGTTACCGCTTGCTCTAGATCAACTTTTCCGCCTTTTCGTTTTTCTTTTAATGCTGGCGCATTTCTCAAAATACCAGGAGAAGCCGGATGTTCCGATTCCTGCTCTTGCATACCATATAATGGAACAACAATAGATAAGATTGAAAGAAACACATACTGATTCATAAAAAATCCCCCTTGATTTTTTATGAACCATACATAATTTTAAGTACAAAACACAAGCTGTGCCAAAGAAAGCCTATAATCATATAGTAAGCAGCACGCTACAGAAAAAAATAATCAAAAAACTCGTTTACTGAAAGGCTTTTACGATTGCTCGCTCACTAAACGCATATTTTTTCCCCTGTATGAGCTGATACTCATCAGGACCCTTTCCAAGCAACGCAATAATAGAACCCCTTTTTGAATGCGAATATGCTGATTGAATGGCGCGTTCGCGATCATATTCTATCATTATTTGCGCTCGCTTTTGAACTGGAATACCCCCTACTATATGATCTACTATCTCTTTAGGATCTTCAGATCGAGGATTATCGGTTGTAATAATAATAGTATCTGCATACTTAGCAGCGATTGCTCCCATTTCAGGACGCCGCCCTTGATCTCGATCGCCCCCTGCGCCAAACACCACAATGATATGATCAGTCAAAGGCCGAATGCCCTTAAAAAATGCCTGAAATGAAATCGGATTATGTGCGTAATCAATAATAGCCGTTGCTCCATTTGGCAAAACATATCGCTCCTGCCTACCTGGAATTCCCGGAAAGGTACGGCCTGCTTTTATAATATCATCCAATGAAACACCACAATCATATGCCACCCCAAAAGCACCCAAAAAATTTGATACATTATACTCTCCCGAAAGAGCCGAATAAAAAACATCACATTGAAACGCTGCATTCTTAATGTGCGCTTTTAACGAAAATGGTTCGGAATCCAAAAGCGTAGCTGAAAGAAACGCTGACGAATGCAGTGAATAGAATCGAACACGCGAATCCTCAATACCTCGCAATAATGTATCATCCTTGTTTATATAGATATGAGCAAAAGGTTTACAATAAGATATAAGAGCCTTTTTAGCTGAAATATACGCATCCATTGAGTCATAAAATTCCATATGCTCTCGGCCAATATTGGTATAAATCAATGCATCAAATTCTAAGCCATGTATACGTTGCAAAGAGATCGCCTGAGCCGCCACTTCTAATACAACATATTCCACATCCTGCTCAAGGCATTTTTTGAAAAAATGGTGCAAATAATCTGGCTGAGGAGTCGTTAAGGAAGGAGGAAATTGCTCATCAATAATTCTATTTCCGGTCGTTGATATAAGCGCCGTTTTTTTTGAGCCAGAGGAGAGCATATGAAATAAAACATGTGCAGTCGTCGTCTTTCCCTTTGTGCCCGTTATTCCAATAATTTTTAGCTTTGTGTGAGCATTTTGAGATGCTTGAGCACTTAATTGAGCAAGCGCTTTTCGACTATCGGGCACGAATTGAAACTGCGCGCCCGATTTTTCAATTAAAAAACGAATATCGTGTTCAATTGGCTGATCAACAACGATTACCGAAGCTCCTTTTTCCAGAGCAATAGGAACATAGCGCATGCCATTGCAATTAAATCCACGCACTACTACAAACGTCGATCCCAGCCCCACATGATCTGTATGACACGTAACAGGATATATCTCTGCCTGCTTCATACTGCTACTATTCTGACTCTTTCAAATAGGCCGATAAACGAGGCTGTAATAAAAATAGTCCCCACAAATTCACTGCAAGCAAAATAGCATTAATGATAGCAACCGCCATCCACACTGCGTGTACATTAATAATTGCACCAACAAATGCCGCAACACAATAGAGGAATATAAAAATCTCTTCCCATTTTCCGCCCGTTAAACAAAACCAAGCTGCTCGCGTAATAAATGCATATGAAACCAAAACGCCTGCGCCAAAACTCATCGAAAGAAATGTCACAATCCAACCGCCCCATTGTCCAAACACTGTATTAAATGCGGAAATAGTGAGTGCCGAACTTTGTAGTCCAGAATCCCATACACCGCTGATAACTATGCAAAGGGCAACTAAAAAGCACACAAGGCTACTTACAAAGGTACTGATCATCCCCATATACCCATTCTTAATAGCATTATTGCTGCCCGTATACCCAAATAAGATAGCCGCCGTTCCAAGGCCCGATTCTGTCGCAGTCACGTTAAGATTCATGCCCGATTGAATAGCCTGCATGACCGAAAAACCCGCAATGCCTCCCGCAACTGATTGAGGATTGCATGCCGACAATACCATTAACTTAAGAGCGGCTAATAATGATCCCGCATGATATGCTACCACAATAAATGCTGCCCCAAAAAATACGATAACCTTTATCGGTACTATTTTATCTGATACTCGAATGATACGTTGAGCTCCCCCAAAAAGCACATAGCAAATGAACAGTGTAATCAATACTGCGCTTACATACGAATCAACGCTCCATGTTGTGGCCATACTATAGCTTATTGCATGCGTTTGCATGGCATTTCCAACAACAAGCCCAAATATTAAACAACATCCTGCATACAACAATGATAAAGCATTTCCACCTGATACTTTTTTTAAATAAAGCATCGGACCGCCTAGTACAGACGCCTTTTTTTCACGCGATCCATACCAGGTACTGGCAAACACTTCAGCAAACCGGACAGACATCATTAATAATCCCACAATGAATACCCATATTCCAGCTCCCGGTCCGCCAGTCACCACTGCAGTAGCCGCTCCAACGACACTTCCATTTCCCAAGTTTGTACTTAATGTATTTACAAATGCCTGAAATGGCGGCATAGCGCCCTGAGCCTGATCTTTATCTGGCACAAGAATGGCTCGCCATGCCGCAAAAAATGTGCGAAACTGAATGAATCTAAATGCAACGGTATAGATACAACTAATACCTACCGCATATATAATAAGTGGGCCACCTAGTATCCAATTAATCCAGGCACTCAGTGCAGTTGTATCCATAATGGTATCCTTTGTATTAAAAAAATTATTTTTCAGTATATAAGAATTTTAAAAAACTGCATTCACAGAAGGTAACTTTATGAAACTACTCGCACTTGATATTGGAGATGTGTGGACAGGGATTGCCATTTCTGATGCGCTTGGAATTACAAGTCGGCCATATAAAACAGTTTCAAGCAAAAATCTTATCTCTGAGCTCACAACCATTTTTGATGAAGAACCAATCAAAACCGTAGTACTGGGTTATCCAAAAACAATGAAGGGAACAAAAAGCGCCCAAACGATAAAAACAGAAGAAACTGGATCTGAATTAATGAAACAATTTCCTGAAATTAAATGGGTATGGTGGGATGAGCGACTTTCAAGCAAACAGGCAGCGCAACTGATCAGACCAAAAACAAAAGAAAAAAAACTAGAGTCTCATGCAGTCGCAGCAGCGCTTTTTCTTATGAGCTATCTCGATTCCATTAAATTTCAAGACTAACTTTTTACGGCTTCGTTGACAAGAAACCAAATCCATGATTATTTTGTGAAAGAAGGGGATGCTAGGGCTTTAGTAACCAAAGAAACTGTATTACCACCTGGTAGGCCACAAGGTTTTGAGGTTACGTGCTATAAAAAAAAGGAGCACGTAGTATGAACTGTAAAAAATGTGGCGGATTGATGGTTCTTCAATCGTTTTTCGATCACTTTCTCAATTTTGAAGGATGGAAATGCCTCAATTGCGGAAAAATTATTGTTAAAAAAGAGAAATCGATCGAATATGATTCGTTTAGCATATTTTATCAACAGCAAAAGTGTAAAAACCGAAATTAACATCGTTTATGCCTAATTATCTTGCAATCCAAAATACGTATCATGATGTCCAGCTGGGCATATATACTGACGAGCGCCTACTCGGCTTTACTGCAATTCATAAATTCCAGGCGAGCAAAGAGCTCATCATAAAAATAGATTCTCTTTTACAGCATGCTCATCTTCAACTTGACGATATCGACTTTATTGTTGCAAATGAGGGCCCCGGTCCATTCACAACATTACGCGTCGTCATTACGACAATTAACGGATTGTCATTCGCCAAGCGTATACCATTAATTGGTGTCAACGCGCTCTGGGCTGCAGCACATGAATGGAAGCGCCCTGGTGAGCTCTGTGCAATTCTTTTTAATGCATTTGGAAATGATCTTTACGCGCTCCTCATTAAAAATGATACAGAGCTTCTTTATGGTGTTTATAGGGTTGAAGATCTTTTGACCGCATTAGCCCCTTTTGAAGAAAAAATTCGTTTTTTAGGAAACGGTTCAGATTTGCATAGAGAGTCCATATCAGTTGCGCTTGGAGAGAGAGCAATTCTTTCACCAACCATTCCATCATATAGCTCTCTTAAACAGATAGCATCAATGGGATACAGCTCGTGGAGCAATGGATGCAAAACATCATATCAGCTCGAGCCTCTTTATCTCAAGCAGCATCCAATACAGCAATAATATTATAGATTTTTTTGAGCAGCTATTTGCTCAGCCGACCCAATCGATGAATCCAATATGAGCCCTTCATTAGCTCCTAAATCTATCAAAGCCTTATATAAACCTTTATTGCGGCTTTGAGCAGCCTTCATCAAAACTGTTCGCTTGCGATCACTTGAAAAGTTAGGATTTGCACCAAACTGCTTAATTAACAGCGGCACAAAGGCTGGCTCCTTTTCAAGACTTACAATAACATCAAGCATGTTTGAAGCTTCTTTTGACGTTAAACGCACCCCGTTAATATACATAAATTCAAGAAGATCTGGTCGATTAAAACGAATAAGCTCTGTAAGCGATTGATTCTTCCATGAGTTATACAATGAATTTTTTCCTCGTTTATCCATTGCTTCTTTTATAGTAGGAATAAAAATGCCAAATTCAGGAAATGCATATAAAAATATAGGATCTTGGGGAAAATATTGAGCCAACAAATCAATACTATACTCCTTCATACGATCATTTTTAGTCTCTCGCAAAATTGCAGCTACTATTTTAACTTTTTGTTCTTTTGTATATGAACCTGTATCTCCAAAAAGGAGACGATCTAAGAGGGATTTTTGAGTATTAATGTCAAATTGACCGAATGCTCTGGCAACACCTATATAGTTTTGAGAATCCAAAAGAGGCTGTACTATATCCATTCCATCTTGAGGGCTGAGGCTCAATTCAGATCCAGACTTATCCTCTGCACCAACAGATGTAAACTTAAGACCATGAAGTAATCCGATACTTGCGCTCAACAATATTAACACCGTTAATAACAGCGAAATATCTGATTCGTTTCGCTTCATGATCTTTCCTTTTTTGATTAACTTTACAATACTATCTCCCCCATAATAGATCGACTGAAACTCAAAACGCAATATATCTTACTGATCAATCACAAAAAAAGTGCTAATTGAAAGCATTAGGCTGTGCGAAAAAAGGACCCAAAACATAAAGCGGCCGTTTCGGCACGTAAAATTGTAGGCGTCAAACACATCGGCTGAATAGCGTGGGCCTGCAAAAATGATCGTTCTTGCAAACTAAAATCGCCTTCTGGACCAATACAAAGCCCTATTATTTCTTGCGTATGGATATCGCTACTCTTAAAAAATGAAATAGCGGAATCTCCCTCAGGAGACCCGTAGAACGATTGATGCCTTGAAAGTCTATACACAGCATCTTTAAATAAAATGGGATCCTCTAGTTCGGGATATGCAAAATTTTTAGATTGCTCTGCTGCGGCTATAATAATACGCTGTAGGCGATCACGCTCCTTAGACCCACCCCACGAACGATGCGACTTATCTGTAATCATAAGCTGTATATCTTGAATTCCAACCTCTACAAGCCCATATATTGCTGACTCTAAGGCTGTTTTTTTTAAAAGCGGCATATAAAACGTAATTGCGGGAGAAAACTTCTTATTACGAGACCTTTCAATGATGTTGGCAGAAATAGCCTTACGAGAAAAAGAATCCAATTGTATACGCACATGCTCTGCGCGATTGAAAAAAACACATTCATCGCCAGCCTTAAGTCGCAGTATCGTTTGAATGCGACGAGCAAGAGCTTGGTCAGAAATCGTAAAGGACTGTTGAGAGGGAAGATCCGTAACACATAAAGCAAAACAGTGTTTTTCGCGTTTAGATATGTCCATACATCTCACTATTTTTTCTTCGTCGTACAATACACATACAAAGCTGCGCACGTTTCTTTAATTTTATACCAACTTAATGTGCAAAAAAGTCGGACAGAATCTATATTTTTTCGAATAAAAGATCGCTTCTGCTCGGTCGTTACAAGATTTTCTTCAAGTATTTCATTATCAATATCATCTTCTTGAATCTCTTGTTGACATTGATCTGCCTGCTGATGCATCACGACTGAAGGTTTAACGATGGTTTTTTCAGGGTATACAGAAAATACAACTATACTTAAAAAAGCTATCATTATTTTTTTCATTATTCATTATCCATATAGTAGAAGCGTAGAACAAAGCACAATTGTATGCTAATGTCGAATCTAAAGCATCGTACACTGATTTTTATAATGAGTCTAAATAAAAATGAAGGATTTTAGTTATGAAAGAAAAAAAACAAATTTTTATGCTCATCATTCTTGATGGACTTGGATGGGGCAAAGAGCAACAGTACAACGCTGTATACCATGCCGATACTCCCTACCTAGACACATGGATGCGCGAATTTCCTCATGCAATATTACAAGCGTCAGGCTCTGCCGTAGGCTTACCAAAAAACTTTATCGGCAATTCAGAAGTTGGTCATACAACAATTGGAGCGGGACGAATTGTTGATAGTCCTGTTGAGAAAATTAATAAATTAATCAGCAATAAATCTTTTTTTCTTAATCCAACGCTTTTAAACACGCTTCAACGAGTAAAACATGACAACGGAACCTTGCACATTATAGGATTACTTTCTGATGCTGGGGTCCACTCAGCAATAGAGCATCTCATCGCATTCATCCATGCTGCTCACAATTTCGGACTTCAAAAAATTATTATCCATGCCTTTCTTGATGGACGCGATACCCCTCCATATATCGCAGGAAAATATCTGGAGCGGCTTGAAAAAGAAATTAGCATTACTTCAGCAAAAATTGGATCTCTTCACGGAAGAGCATATGCAATGGATCGAGATAAACATTGGGATCGAATCGAAAAAAGCTATAACGTTCTTACCGAAAAACAGTCTTCTTACCCTCTTAATTGGAAAGAAGTTTTAAAAAAGGCCTATAAAGAGGGAAAAACTGATGAATACATCGAACCAGTAGCGCTCATTCCTGATGCATATATCAAGGATGGCGATGGAATCATATTTTTTAATTTTCGTCCCGATCGAACACGCGAACTAACAGCTGCATTTGTTAAGCCTGACTTTAATGATTTTCCAAGAAAAAAAATTAGACTCAATGGATTTCTTACTCCCTTTTCATATGCGCACGATCTTCACACTGATGTCATGTTTGAAACTGATCATATAAAGCATACTCTCAATGACGTTTTAGCAGCTCATGGCAAAAGAATTTTTGCTATTGCAGAGACAGAGAAATATGCGCATGTTACCTATTTTTTCAATGGAGGAAATGAAACACCTCATCCTCATGAAATGCGTACTTTGATCAAAAGTAAAAAAGATACTATTAATATGCAATCTTCCTGCATGGAAGCCGGATCAATTACTGATGCCGTTTTACGCTCATTATCCCAGGATCCATACGATTTTTATCTTATTAATTTTGCAAACCCAGATATTATTGGCCATACAGGGAATTTTGAAGAAACAAAAAAGGCTGTTCATTGCGTAGATTTACGATCAGGAGAACTCTATGAAAAGGTAGTGGAAGAAATGAATGGCACCATTTTCTTAACTGCTGATCATGGCAATGCAGAAGATAAGTGGGACACTGAAAATAATCAACCACGAACATCTCATACGACAAATCCGGTTCCATTTTTATGGCTCACTAAAAAAGAACAGGGAAATAATAAAGAACTTCCCCTAAAACAACTGTCCGATATTGCCCCATTTATCCTTACAATAATGGGAATTCCTGTCCCCAAGGAGATGCAGCACCCTTATTAATCCAAGTCACGCAACTGCTATAATTGCGGTGGCAGCTTTTGAGCATTTAAAAACGCCTTAACGTTCAACTGTATACTCATAATGAGCCTGGAACGCAATTTTAACTACTTTCCAACCCAATCGATCATACAATTTGCGAGCCCTTGTATTATGCGGCCACGTCACCATTGTCAATTTTTTTGCTCCCTTTTTTATCATATCATCCATTGCGTATCTCAAAAGCTTCTCTGCATAGCCTTTTCCCCGATACTCAGGATTTACATCAAGAAAATTAAGAAATCCTGTTTCACGATCCATCATATACCAGGCGACAAAGCCTATAATGGTATCTCTCTCACGCATTACTTTGAGCTGCAAGCGCCCTGCATATAAGGGATTTTGCATAGGAGCTTTATATTCCATCATCAATTCAGGAGAAAAACTGTCCCGATCCCCCGGAATAAGCCAATGCCAATCCCGTTCAAAAATCTCCATAAGCGCTTTTTTGTCCCGCTTTAAATCAAAATCAACAATTGAAGGCTCTTCTGACCGAGATAAAAAACAACCACTCGCAATACTCAGAGACAACAGAATAATAGTTCTTAAAAACCAATGTTTTTTTATAGACATCTTATTAATCCACTCATCGATTATATGTAATTTCATACAGCATAAGCCCCTTAGCAGGAGCAGTGAGCATCTCTCTGCTAAGAATTCCCGTTTTTAGAGCACTTTTTACTACATCGACAGATATGGTACCATGCGTTGCTACTGTCAACGCAGCTCCAATCATACGCCTAACCATATGCCTTAAAAATGATTTCCCTCGGATAATCACTCTGTAGCAGTTATATTGGCTATTATATTCTCGGTGTATTGCATTAATGGTACGCATTGTATCTTCCCGATCATTGCCGGTATAAAAAGCCTGGAAGTTATGACTCCCCACAAATGCTTGCAATGTTTCATCAAAAAGATTCCAGTTTATTGTCCGCATAACGTGAACGCCATACCGAGCATAAAAAGGAAGCGGACGCTCCACAAAAAGATGGTACCAGTATGTTTTTTCCAAAACATTATGATGAGGATGAAAATCTGGAGCGCTCTCAATTGCCTTAATAGAAATCGATTCTGGAAGAGCATTATTCCAGGCCCATTTCAATTTTTCTACATCAATTTCAAGATCCGTTTTTGCCAACGCTACTTGACCCAAAGCATGAACGCCCGCATCAGTTTTTGAAGCTCCAAGAAGATACACTGGCTGACCAAATACGCGTAAAAATGTATCCGCCATACTCTGCAAAACAGACATCTGATCAAGCTGCTGAATCCATCCGCAATACTCTGTTCCATCATACGCTACAATAAGCTTATACGACTTACTCATGATAACCTCCATATATCGTTATCTTTTAGCGGCGCATTTTTTCGAATTTACCGTAATAATCAAGCCATGTAATAATTTCATCTCTGGTATAAAATGATATATCCCCATTTTCACGAAGCTGCACATCCGTTATATCATACCATGCAGATTCATCTATAAATCGCTGCCAGCGCTCAACCCAAACCCGAATATCACGTCCTGCTGCAATCGCAATATTACCATGCTTTGCTCTGCGAGCGAATGAAATTGGGTTCCAAAATGAAACAGATTCAAAATCATGTTTTTGCTGAACCCATATGCGAAGAGCTTTATATGCTTTGATAATGATATTACCATTTTTGCAACGCTTTACTTCATCAATTGTATTCCAAAATGTCGCATGCTTAAAAATATTTTTTTCGGCATCCCACACGATTACTTTATCTTTGGAAGTAATAACCACATTTCCCGTTAGACACTCTTCAATTCTATCGATGGTATTCCAGTATTCAAGAATCTTCATACTACGTAGAGACGTAATTAAATCATTTACCGTATAGCCATAGGCTACGCGATCATGTATCTTGAGATCCCGTCCAATCACACTTGATGATCCAATAAAAGAAATCCCCAACAGTCCTGCCCATATCTTTCTCATAAAAATCCTTTAATATAGCATACAAAAATACCCGCTTTTCAGCGGGTATTATATCGCACTATTATAAAGCACGCAAATATACTTAATTATATTGTGCCGTGTACGGTAGTAGGGCCATACAACGTGATTTTCTAATTTCTTGCGAAAGCCTACGTTGGTGAAGGCTGCAATTACCAGAAATACGTGCTGGTAAAATCTTACCACGCTCAGTCAGAAAGCTTCGTAAAAAGCCAGCATTCTTATAATCTATGCCATGAGCATGTTCTGCGCTACCGCAAAAACGGCATTGCTTACCCGCTCCTGAAGCTGTACGACGAGAACGCTTTTTTACTAAACGAGCACTAATTTTTAATTTAATTTTTTTAGTCATAACTTTTCCTATCCAAACAACTATTCAGCTGATCCAGAATCAAATTCCATTTCCAACTGTGGCGCCATTCTATGCCCACGATCTCTTCTTCTTTCATCACCGGAAGAAAGAAGCCCTTCCATTTTGTTTTCTTTTAAGAATGTGTCCATATCTCGTGATGCTGGAGCTTCTTCAAGAGATTTGGGGCGTTGATATTCGATAGAACCTTCATCGTTTAAACGTGTCACAACATGCCGCATAACAAAATTATTAAGCTTTATTCTAAAGAGCTCATCAACTTTTTGTGTAAGCGCAACAGGAGTCGCAAAACGAATCAGATAATAAACACCATATTCATTGGAACGAACAGGATAGGTCAGCTTATATTTTCCCCACTTTTCAAAAGACAGCACAGTGCCTTTAGCACTATTAACGATCTTATCAAGCTCGGTTTCAAGCTGCTTTGCTTCATCTTGTGTAACTTCAGGCACTGTAAGCATCAGCACCTCATAACGATGTAACATTAATCACCTCATACTAAATGGAAGTAAATACTATAGCGGACCACCCGCTATTTAGTATGTCCCTTATCAAAGGGCTTATACAAACTAAAGATATCAAAAAAGCCGGCTTTTACCAGCTTTTTTGATATGTAATATTTCAAATAATGTAACTACGCAAGCTTTTGATGGCGCTGAATCACGCGACCAATGATGCGAAAATGATCCTTCCCGCGCACAAGCGCAATAGGAGGCTGCTTATGGTTGACCGACTCAAGAACGATAAAATCCTCTGTGTACGTCACCTGCATAATTGCTTTTACAGGAGTATCATTTCCATATTCTACCGCGGCAATATCACCCGAACGAGTCCAAATTTCAGGAGAAATGATAAGATAATCACCCTTCACAAAAAATGGAGCCATCGCGTTATTTTCTACACAAAGAGAAAACATTGCGCTGTCATTTGAGTTTAACACCGGAACAAAAACATCTTTGTATCCAGTCGTAATTTGCATCAATTGATTGTTATACGGAGAAGGATTTGAAGGAATTTCTCCAACTACAGGCACAACCTGAACTTTAAGCTCTACATCCAATTTTTCAGGCATACTTACATTCTTATCAATGTTGTCTGTGCGCTGGCGACGTTCTGCAAAGAGTTCAATAGGGCTCAATTCAAATGCATTTGCAAGCTTTCGTAATGAATCTTCATTCCAACGGCGTGTGCTATTCTTGATGTGCGTTAAATAGCTTTCAGACATGCCAGTTTTTTCAGCGAGGATCTTGGTAGTCCATCCTTTTTCTCTGAGAAGCTCTTTGACCCTGAGTTGAGTCGAAGTTGCCATATGAAACTCCTCTTAAAATTTAAATAAAAATTTAGTATGGTTAGTACTGCTATATTTCTAATTGTATGCATTTTGCCTTATTTGTCAAACGAAAGCTGTCCCAAAACCATGGCAAACCCCTCCATAAAAATCACAAAAAACCACTATGAATATCAGCTCTGGGAGCTCAAAAAGCTTGTTGTTGGCATTGATGAGGTTGGACGAGGATGTCTGGCTGGACCGGTGGTCACAGGGGCTGTAATCCTACCCCACAAAAAAACCCATCCATTGCTTAAAGATTCAAAAATTTTGACCCCCCAAGAGCGTCTTACTGCCTATAATTGGATCACAAAACATTGTTACTATCAAATAGGAATAATCCATCATCGTCTTATTGATATATACAATATTTATCAGGCCACCATGCTTGGTATGAAAAAAGCACTTATTAATGTCGCCATGCAGTGCCCTCATGAAATAGGCGCTGTTATCATTGATGCAATGCCCTTAAAAATTAATGATCTAGGGTTAAACGCTATTCCTGTATACCACTTTCCCAAAGGAGAAAGCAAATCAAGTAGCATTGCAGCTGCTTCTATTGTAGCTAAAGTGACACGAGATCGGCTTATGGACCTCTACGAACCGATTTTTCCTGGTTATGAGCTTACCCAACACAAAGGATATGCAACAGAGCTTCATAGACGTATGATTACAAAAAATCAACATTCACTTATTCATCGTACAACCTTTTTAGGAGCCTTTTTAGATGCAAAGCACAATGACAAACAGCAAACCATTTTCTGAAGTTATTCAAAGCTCACTGCATCAATTCCAAGCACAAAGTTGGCAATGGGACATGTTTCCAGCATATGGATCAATTGTATGCATTGAGCAAAAACCATATCTTTATTTTGGACTTGTATACGAAGTTGAAACGGGGTCAATTGATAGTTCGCGATCTCCTTTTACGTACCAAAAAACGGAAGAAGAATTAAAAAAGGAACAGCCTCAAATTTTTGAATTTTTAAAAACAACGTTTCATTGTGTAGTTATTGGCTATAGCTATAAAGAGCGTATCTTTTACACAGCGGCTCCATATCCGGCTAAAATACATACGTTTGTTCGACCCGCTACCCATGAAGAGCAAGCCTTGTTTTTATCACATGAGCGGTATTTACATCGACTTTTCAATCTCACAAAATACATTCAGAATATTGATGAGCTTCTTATTGCGCTTTTATCTCACGCATTTAAATCAAACCATTCATTTAATCGAATATCACACTTTCTTTCAGCTTATTCGCTGTTGACAGGGAATGATTACCGGCGGACAAAACTGTTTCTTCAGCAAATAGAGCCTGTTATCCGCATGCACAAATTACTATTATAAGTTATACTTGAGGCAAGGAAACAATCTAAGGGGTGAATAATATGTTCAGTTTTATAAAACAAGCATTACAAAAAATTTATACAGGAATCACAAGTCGCCTTTCAGGATTATTTAGCAAAAAAGTAATAAATGAAGAAACCCTTAAAGAACTTGAGCTCATTCTTATTTCTGCTGACACAGGCGTTGACACAACGCGCATGGTCATCAAAGAATTAGAAAATCAATATAAAAAGGGACTCCTTGATCAGGGAGACTCTCTTCGAGAAGCTCTGCAGGCGATTCTGTGTACTATTTTAGAAAAACCATCGATCGAACAAAGAGATTATGCCATATCTCTTTTAGTCGGCATCAATGGAAGCGGAAAAACAACGTGCGCATCAAAGCTTGCCTACCGATATAAACAGATGGGAAAACGCGTTTTGCTTGTAGCAGCTGATACATTTCGAGCTGCAGCCGTAGATCAACTTGTAAATTGGGCAGAGAAGGTTGGCGTTGATATCGAAACAGGGATTAATGGACAGGATTCGGCCTCGGTAGTCTTTAAAGGATGCGAACGATTCATAACAGGCGGTTATGATCATCTTATCATTGATACAGCGGGACGATTGCACACCAAGGCAAACCTTATGCATGAACTTTCTAAAATAAAACGTGTCATTGAAAAAAAATTAGCTAACCAGCATATTCATACAATCCTTACTATTGATAGTATGCTTGGACAAAATAGCCTTGAGCAGGCAAAACTTTTCAAAGAAAGCACTCATGTAAGCAGCATTATTCTTACAAAAATGGATGGAACAGGAAAAGGTGGCATTGTATTTGCTATAGCGCATGAGCTTGAAATTCCAATAGAGTTTATGAGTTTTGGAGAACAAGTTGACCAAATAAAAGAATTTGATAAGAATGAGTATGTTAAAAACTTATTACAATGATAAGTAGTATGAAGTATTCAAAACTGTTCGTTGCCCTTCTTTTTTCAGTATCTGCGCTTTATTACGTTGCCGCAAAGGTTATTCCAACTGAGCCGCCCAAAGGTTTAATCATCGAAGCAGCATCAATTAATTCGGTTTTCGATTATATTAAGCCTGATGAATACGACAAGTCCACGCTTGTGATGTTTGATATTGATAATACCCTTGGCCGTTTTTCAAATGATCTTGGAAGCGATCAATGGTTTTACGCAATGCTCGAATCATTTAAAAGCCAAGGGCTCTCTCAAGAAAAAGCCCTTGAAAAACTGCTACCCATATCATTTCAAATTCATTATTACAGTTGGATGATTCCGGTTGAGAAAGATACCGTCTCTGTCGTCAATACCCTGCAAAAGAAAGGCGTCAGCGTCATAGGCCTCACAGCCCGCTCTCTCGAGCTCACTCAACGAACAATAGAACAGCTGGATCATATGGGAATCTATTTTACAAAAACAGATCCACACGAATGCCCATTAAAGTATGGCATGGAAAAACCGGGTCTTTATATCGACGGCATCATTTTTAGTGGTCGATATAATAAAGGCGAGATGGTTTATAACTGGTTTAAAGCGATTAAGTATCAACCAAAGAAAGTTATTTTTATAGACGATAAATTAAAAAACCTCGAATCTGTCGAACAAGCTCTTGTAAAAAGAAACTTCCCATTTATTGGCATTCGATATAGCCATGAAGATGCTCGAGTTAAATCATTTAACCTTTCCCAAACAAAAGATGCTCTTGAAGCCTTACTAAAAACATATCCTCTACCGGAAAACGCGACGTAGCCTTCGGGGTTTTTTATGAAAGAAAGCACCATTAAAGCACTGGTTGAATCAGTCGCTTTACAACTTGCAGAAAAATATCAGGATAAACAGCTATGCACTCAATATGCATGGTGGGTTTTGGAATCAATTACACTGCATAAAAAGAGTTCTCTCATTGCAAAGCACACAGTCACGCTCTCACAAGAACAACAAGAAAAACTGGAACTGTGGATCGATAAGCAAGTAAAAGAAAATATTCCTTTGCAATATTTAATTGGCTCTGTCCCATTTGGTGATTGTGAAATATTAACAGAGCCTCCGACGCTCATCCCGCGGCCAGAAACCGAAGAATGGTGCCTCAATCTCATTGATAGGCTTGCCCACTATAAAACGGAACCGCTCACCATTTTAGATTTGTGTACCGGATCTGGATGCCTGGCGATAGCTCTTGCAAAAGCATTTCCACATGCCACTATTTTTGCAAGCGACATTTCAGAATCAGCTCTCGAATTGGCTCAAAAAAATGCCCTTCATAATAAGGTTTCTCATATAACCTTTATTAACTCTGATATATTCAATGAAATTCCACCCGAATTAAAGTTTGATATCATTATCTCAAATCCTCCATATATTTCAGAATCAGAATGGAAAGAAGTAGACGCATCTGTCAAAGAATGGGAAGATCCAGCAGCACTTATGGCCCCAGAAAATGGGCTTAGCATCATTAAAAACATAGTACAGAGTGCTCAATTTTTCTTAAAAAAAAATAATGCTTTCAAAAATGCTGCTATTCCTCAACTCTATATAGAAATAGGCCACCAACAAGGAAAGGCTGTATCAAAACTTTTGAAAGATGCGGGCTTTATAAATATTGTTATTGAAAAAGATTTACAAAAAAAAGACAGAGTTGTTTTAGGATGCATAGCCGATGAAGGATCAATACTCTAAGACTCTTTTTGCCGCAATTTTTTCACCTCGATTATTACTCGGATTCCAATTATATCAAGCAGAGCATCAAATTGGAGTCTCTGCTTTGTATGAAATGCATTTACAACATCTTGAGCTTGAACATCTTACCCTATTCAATCCATCTCGTATTGGCGCAACATTACAAGAGTGGTACAATCGTGAGGCTCGTTCCCAACCATTTTTTTGTGCACTCACAGGACCTTTGCTTCAAGAGCATATGTATGGGAGCCACTCTACTCATCCCTCATTTGAGCAGTTTCCCATTACGCACTCTCCTTCTTGGCATTGGGATAGTACGCATATATTTTCCCGCGATCACACCCATTATTTTTTCTTAATAGGTTTGCCAAAGCCGATTTTATTTCAATTCCAGCTTCTTGCCTTGTCTTATAAACTTCCAATTTCACTCATAACAGGCGAACGCCTTGCTCTTCTTAACTGCTATCGGCGAATGTTTGGCTCTGCCTATCGCACAGCACAACTCAGCCAATCGCTCCAAGAAAATGCCGACTCTATTGAAAAATTATTCCATAAAGACGACCTCAGACGAATTTTTTTTATTCCTCAGCACATAGTTCTCAAAGAATATATGCTCCTCCCTCTTTTGGCGGCGGGAGGATTATTTTCTATGCAAAAAGGGCTGACATGAAGCATATTAATTTTATTCATCCGGTTCCTCCGCACCGAGATAAAGAAGTGAAGCGTTGGATACTCATTTCGGGAAGTATACTAAGCATGACACTCATTGGACTATTCATAAGAACGACGTTCTATCTTTACGAAATAAGCACTATTACAATTCCTCAAAACATAGAAAACGAATTTCAAGAAACTGTACGAGCATGCAAAGATAAAGAACATCACTATGAAACGCAGCAGCATACATATGAGGCGCTCTATCGATATCAACACACTCCAAAAACGCCTTTCAAGACGCTGCAAAGCATTGTTACCCTCATAGGAGCATCTCACATTAAAGCTCTCGCTCACACAAAACAACACTGTGAGATTACCGCCACAATATCCGATATAGCTCGATTACAATCTTTAATTGCAAAGCTTGAAAGTCTGCCAATAGTAAAATCTGTACAGCTCATATCGGTCAAAAAAGATCAAAAAAATTTTATCGCCACGTTGCGACTTTTATATAAGCAAAAAAAGAGCCCGTTCAAGACGGGCTCATAATATATATGTCATGCGTTATTAAAAAGATTCTCCAGGGCGATGAAGAATCGGAGAATAGTGCTTAAGATCGCCCAATATTTTACCAATACCATTTGCCACAGAATGTAATGGATCAGTTGGAATATTCACTTTCACTCCAAGGCCAATTTGTAATCTCTTTTGCATTCCAGGAACTAATGCCCCTCCGCCAACAAGTAAGATTCCATTTTTTGCAACGTCAGCCTGCGCCCTATCTTCGCATCGCGCAAGCACTTCATGAGCTTCATTAACGATCATACGTGCACATCCATCAAGAGCCTCTACCATATCTTTTTTTGATAATGTAACTGCTTTAGGAAGTTTGGTAAGTGGATCTTTCCCCCATACTTTATAGGTATCATCTACTGTAGATATTGATTGATTATCAGTCCCCTGAACTTCAGTATCAAGATACACTGTGCCAAATTCACGCTTTACCTGTTCGGCTGTTTCGGGAGAAATTTCTAATTTGTACACATTAAAAAGATAATCTACAATCGCCTTATCCATTTCATCGCCTGCAATGGTAAATGGCTTTTTAGATTTTTCTAATACTCCAAATTGAGAGAGCACTACGATATCGCATGTCCCGCCGCCTATATCAACCACCATAGATGCATTATCACCTTCAATGGGAAGTCCTTCTGCAATCGCAGCTGCCACCGGTTCTCTTACAACAAAAATATTTTTTTCTTTAAATCCAAATGATTTTGCCGCTTCACGAATTGAAAGCGTCGCTCCCGCATCTACCACGCCAGGAACACCAAATACAATCTTTGGGTTATTATATCCAACTTGATATTTGGCTAATGCAAACATCCCATCAAGAAATGCCCGTGTCCCATTTAAATCAGCAATATTTCCATTTTGGATTACGCGTTGTGCAAATCTTCCAGGAGGACATTTTCCAATTTTATCAATTGCCGATTGCCCCAAGCATACAACCTCTCCAGAACGTGTATTAAAGCATACTGCCGAGACTTCTTCTGAAAGATGCTGTACCTTCCCATCAATATTTGTCACCAAGATACTGTTTCTTGTTCCTAAATCTAAGCCTATATTATGAGAACGAATTGTCGGAAAAGAAAATGAAAATGCCTGCACTACCGAAGACACAAAAAACAATACTAACAATAAACATTTTTTTAATCTCATAAAAGACCCTTTCTTGAAAAACATTATGTATGGTAAGTCGCATTGAAGGTACTCAGAGGTACATTCTTTGTCAAATTATCTTCGTAAAATAAAGGCTTTTGACATACTTTTTCAAAACAGTTTTCGCATACAAAACTGACAGTGTTATAAAATTATTGTATAATGATTTTTTTAATTTGAAACGAAATGTGATGTATGCCTCATATTAAACTACTTCCTATTCAAGAAGCTCAAAAAATTGCTGCTGGACAAGTCGTTGAACGGCCAGCGAATATTGTTAAAGAGTTAATAGAAAATTCAATTGATGCGCATGCTACATCGATAAGTGTCTTTATCGAAAATGGCGGCAAAGATCTGATCCGCGTTGTAGATAATGGATGCGGCATGGATCATAGTGATGCCAAACTTTGTTTTGAAAAGCACGCTACGAGTAAAATTCGCTCTATTGATGAGCTCCCATCGCTTACAACATTTGGATTTCGCGGCGAAGCGCTTGCAAGCATTGCAGCGGTAAGCACGGTAACATTATCAACAAAGCATGCTGAAAGTGATGCTATTAAAATTACCGCTCATGAAGGAACTATGCGGGATGAACCAACAGCATCTGCGCAAGGCACGGATATCATCGTGCGTAATTTATTTTATAATGTTCCTGCTCGCGCAAAATTTTTAAAAAAACAGGAAACAGAGACACGCCATATTGTACAAGTTTTGCAAGCAATGGCCTTTGCATATCCTCATATACATTTTCAGCTGCATCTCGATGGAAAAAAAGTACTCAACTGCCCTCCTCAAGAAACAATGATTCAGCGTACGGCACAAATATGGGATGCTACAACGGCTCAACACATGCTTTCTGTAGATGCCATGCGCAGTGATAAAGCGATCAGTATAAGCGGAGCAATTTCGAACCATCAGTGGTTTCGATATGATCGCAGTTGTATTTTTTTCTTGGTTAATAATCGATGGGTTACAAATTTTAAGCTCGGATCTGCACTTATTAAGGGCTATAATAATGTTTTGCCACATGGACGGTATCCCATGGCGGCACTCTCAATTATGATTAATCCCGCACTCATCGATATCAATACCCATCCGCGCAAAGAAGAGATCGTATTTGCACATCCACGAGTCGTAGAACAGCTCATCCAAGAATCGGTCACAAAAGCCCTTGAAAAGCATGTTTCAAAGCAGATCACAAAAAGTAGTTCAAGCATCAAGCCATTTATAGCATCATCGCCAAAAGCATCCTTTTTCTCATTTACTCCCGCAGCATATGCTCGTACTATTGATGACATGGTTCCCAATGTCTCCAAAAAAGCTTCCGAAGTTCCTCTGCAAAAAAATACTGCTCCCATCGCTCCCATCACTATTACTGAAACAGTACCATCTCAATCCGCTATTGCACCAATTTCTATTTTAGAAAAAAGCGTAGATTACACTATTATTGGACAATATGCACAAACCTACATTTTAATTGAAAAAAATGACGGTCTCTATATTGTTGATCAGCACGCAGCTCATGAACGTATTTTATATGAACAATTTGCTGCCCGTTTTGAAAATCTTCCCACAATCAATCTCATGTTTCCTCAGATTATTACACTTCCATCAGAAGACATCGCTCTCATTGAGCCGCATCTCAATCTTTTTACGCAACATGGCATTCTTTGCGAACCATTTTCTAAAGATCAGCTCATCATACAATCCACGCCCGTTCATCTAAAAAATTGCGCTCTTGATGATCTTGTAAAGCAAACAATTTCCTGGATTAAAGAATTACAAAGCATTGATACGAAAGAATTTGAAAAGCAGATGCATGAAAAATTGCGCGCTCAAATGGCATGCAAAGCAGCAGTTAAAGCAGGCGATAGCCTTACGCTCGAACAAATGAAAGAGCTACTTAAAGATCTATCTCAAACCGATAATCGCATGTGCTGCCCCCATGGGCGTCCAACAGGTTGGCTCATTGCCCTCGATGATATTGAAAAAAAGTTTCGTAGAAGAGTATAAAAAAGTGAGGGAAGGTACAAAACCCTCCCTCGTCTCATGTAAGTCGTAAAATCTTTATTTTCCTAATTCTTTAGACAATTCATGCGCATCAATGAGAACATCAAGTGTCTCATTATCAGCGCCATGTTCAAAATTGAGCTTTATAAATTGTTGCGCTGCTTGATGTTTTGTAGAATTTTTAGAGAGTCCAAGAACTGTATACCATGGGAAAGAATTACCTTTACGGTCTAAACCTAAAACCTTTTTAACGCGAGGATTCTTAATTTCAATCAAACCACTATCAAAAGAATTGCCTACAGATGATTGATCAAAATATTTGGCGCCTACCAACTTTGAGAGCGCACCCATATAGGTACCCCCGATGGTTCCCGCTCTATACATCAAATATCACTTAGTTTGCGCATCGCACCCACCAAACGTAAGGCAATTAGCCAAATTGACACCCTTTTTTACTAAGTAGCGATACCCAAGTTCATTAAAAATGATTTGCAACAAACCTGTTTTTTCCAGAAATTCAGAATCTTCGTATTCTCCTGTACGCGCTTCTGTAACGGTCATATTTTTATATTGCTGCACAAATCCAAGCGAAGCTCCAAGCATAAAATTAAGCGCATAGGACTGAACAGCAGAGCAACCTTCTCCACTTAAGCAACTTCTAAAGCGATCAAGATAATTTGCCATTTTATTAAAAATCGCAAATTTTTCAGACAATGGCACTTGTGTAGATGATAATTTTTGAGCCTCCTCCACCATACCAAACAATGCTGATGAAAAAAGCAGTTGAGCAGTAGCAACTGCCACTAATAGAAATGACTTCCTCATAACACACTCCCCTATTTAATAAAGCATTATAATATATAACTATTCTAATAGTAACAAAAATAGGGGGGGGGTATTTCAAGGGTTTTGAATAAAAAAGCGGTATAAATAAGCCCCTGCAAAAATAGCGAGGGGAAAGCTTATAATAAATGCTGTGGCAATAATAGAAAGCACAAGATAGCAAAAAATCGTTCCAGTGCGGCCTTTTGTCAATGCAAAGCTTTGGCCAAAAGCAGAGAAAATTCCCGCATTTTTATCAATAATCGCATACGCTATAAACTGCGTTCGTATAATCCAATAGATTCCTGGAAAAACGAAAAATATCAGACCAAAAAGCGCAATAGTCCATTGTATTATTTTTGCTACACCCACTTTAAACATACGCCATACAGAAGGTATCGCTAGTGTAACGGGCTTATGATCCATGGCCATAAATCCAAAATGTGCAAATATAGAAACGCCAAGCGTAATATAAATAGGGTATATTAATAATGAACTTATCAGATAGATAATGGTATCAATGAGCGAGCCCCATTCAAATGAAAAAACAAAACCAACACTTTTTTGAATTCCCTGTAATGAAACTCTCAACGAAGTTTCTGCTCCAAAAAGCAAGGATGCCAAAAGAATTTTAAGCCCCCAGCTGATAAGCCAAACCACAAAAACTGATATAAAAACCGGAATAATATTAAAAATAATCGTCTTAAATCCAAAAGCAAACGATTCCAAAACAGGATGGCGCGTTTCCTGGTTCATAAAGCTCTCCTTATAATGCTTATTACCGAAAAATATGTGTACCGCTATGATATCAAAAAGAAAAGCCTGCACACAATGGTGCAGGCCCTTTTATAGTATCACAGTAATAGTTAATTATTTGATCGCTTACGGAATGCAGGATTAAGAACTTTTTTGCGAAGGCGAATAGAAATCGGCGTCACTTCAATCAGCTCATCCGGGCGAATCCATTCCATGCATTGTTCAAGCTCCATTTCTTTGACAGGAGCAAGTTTGACCGCATCATCAGTCCCAGATGCACGCATATTGGTAAGCTTTTTTGCTTTACATGGATTTACATCAAGATCATTATCACGACTATGCTCGCCGATAATCATACCTTGATACACTTTTTCAGTCGGCTTTATAAAAAGAATACCGCGTGGCTGCAATGCATCAAGAGCATACGCCGTCACCACGCCATTTTCCATGGAAACCAATGCTCCTTTAGTTCGCGTTGGAACATCGCCCTTGTATGGCTGATAGCCCAAAAATCTCATATTAATAACGCCTGTTCCGCGCGTTTCGGTCAAAAATTGAGAGCGAAACCCAAGCAATGCTCGCGAAGGCACTTCAAATTCAAGGCGCACGCGATCGCCGCTAATAGGTTGCATATTTTTAAGCTCAGCTTTTCGATTACCAAGATTTTCCATAACAGAGCCTTGATAGTGCGATGGCACATCAATAATAACCTGCTCAATAGGCTCATTTCGTACACCATTAATAGTTTTATAAATCACCTCAGGAGCAGAGACTTGAAGCTCAAAGCCTTCACGGCGCATATTTTCAATTAAAATCCCTAAATGAAGCTGACCGCGTCCTGAGACTTTATACACTTCAGGAGAATCAGTCGGTTCAACACGAAGTGCCACATTTTTTTGAAGCTCTTTTTCCAGACGCTCTTTTAAGTGTCGAGACGTAAGAAATTTACCCTCTTTTCCATTAAATGGAGAGTTGTTTACCGAGAAATACATGGTAAGCGTTGGCTCATCAACCTTTACATATGGATATGGATCAGGATTTCCCGGCGCACAAATTGTAGCACCAAGCTCTGGCTGTTTATCAAAACCAGCAACAATAACAATATCCCCTGCATGAGCTTCAGAAACTTCAATGCGCTCAACGCCCACAAATGTAAACATTTTTGT
The DNA here is from genome assembly GCA_964495945.1 of uncultured Pseudomonadota bacterium. Lineage (GTDB taxonomy): Bacteria > Babelota > Babeliae > Babelales > Vermiphilaceae > JAJCZB01. The sequence goes on from CAZBWL010000002.1 coordinate 176,049, forward strand.
AACGCGATTTGGAGCTGTTACAGCGCCATCTTTGCACACAACGACCTGATCGCCCACTTTCAATGATCCACTGAAAATTCGCCCTACTGCAAGAGGCCCAAGAAACTCAGAATGATCAAGATTTGTAATTAAAAGCTGGAGATGATCTTTTTTGGATCGAGGAGCGGGAACTTTCTTTATAATAGTATCAAGAAGTGGGCCAAATGATTCTGAAGGAACATTCGGATTGGTTGTCATGAAGCCCATTCGAGAAGAACCATACAGCACCGGAAATTCAAGCTGTGATTCATCCGTAGCTAAATCAAGAAAAAGATCATGAATTTGAGCTTCTGTGGCCTCAATATCGGCATCTTTTCTATCTATTTTATTAATAACGACAATCGGCTTTAAGCCCAGCTGAAGAGCCTTTCCAAGCACAAATCGAGTACCAGGAAGAACACCTTCTGCAGCGTCAACCAATAAAATAAAACCTTCAACCATTTGCAATGTTCGCTCAACCTCACCGCCAAAATCTGCGTGCCCCGGAGTATCCACAATATTAATGGTATAATCTTTGTATTTAATCCCCGTATTTTTGGCAAGAATCGTTATACCGCGCTCACGTTCAATAGAACCCGAGTCCATTACACGATCTTCAAATTCTTTCATGGTGCCAGATTGTTTTAAAAGCTGGTCTACAAGCGTAGTTTTGCCATGGTCTACGTGGGCAATAATAGCAACGTTACATATAGCAGGTTTGGTCATGATCATTGTTCTTTGTATGGTAAAAGGGTACGACAAGTCTTTTCTTATTGTATTAAAGTATGCCTATCTTGTCTACTTTCTAAAATACGAACGTTGCGTGAATCCAGGCTGTTATCGTACGAAAATTAAATTGATGAGAGCCCGCGCAGTTAAGCCCAGCTCCACATAAAAATGGCTTTGTAAAAGGGCTCTCTGCAAATGCGTGCGTCACGGTCAGGTAGCCACTATGTCGAACAAACGTGTCTGCCTTAATTGTTTGATTACAAAGCTTAATGGCCTGATTGGTGAATAATGTTGCATCATACCCAGCCTCAAATATCGTTCGTTTATGGCGATATTGAAATGTAGCTAAAAGATCAATGCTATTGCCCGGCTGCAGCTCAGCATTTCGTGGTAGCACTGGATAGTATCCTCGATTAACAGCATGAATAAATCGCTGCTGCATAATAAAAGAGAAAGACTTTTGCAGCTCGTTGATAAAGCTATACGACTCTTCAAAGCCAAATCCAAGATTATACAAACGACTCCCCACAAGAGCCCCATACCGATCTTCACGGTTCACCGAACGTCGAGTGGGAATACCTATAAGTCCATGAACCACGAGCTGCCCTCGCTCTTGTATAAAGCTGCGATATCCCGCGACAAGCACGCAATCATCTACCCCAGCTCGCGCTGCTATCAAAGGATCTGTTCCGGTTGCACGAACAGAATCTATTTCAAAACCTGTGGTTATTTCTCCAAACCAATGAGCATCATGCACATAGCGAAGATTAACTAATGATCCGCCCGTATTGCGTTCTTCATGCCCATTCAAATGAGTACGAGCATCAATAAGATCTCTAGATCGATGAAAATAAATAGGTACAGCAGAAAATATCCATTGATGCTTCATTCGAGCCAATAGCGCTTGAATTGTAAACACACGCCTCACTCGAAGATTATACACAAGCGAAACAGCGGCAAGCTGAGAACACAATCCCACGCTTACGATAAGCGCATATCGTATCGGCTTCAAGAAAATCAATATGACTCTTTAATCATAGATTCTATCATCGATTGAAGCTGCGCAGATTCATTAATAATCGAATCTGCATGCTGAAGCATTGGATTCGGGCTCATGATAGCATACACAATTGGAAACATGAGAAGAGTCAAAATAATCGTATACAACGCTGCATATTTCACGCTCTCTTTAACAGTTGATTCTCCCGCATGTTTTCTACACACATGCTGCAGCACCCGCAACGGAACTTCATACAGAGAAAGATATAAAACAAGGATAAGAACAAGAAAGCTAAAGAAGCTAAACGATACCCCTGAAAATTGCGTCCACTCAAAATCTTCTTGAGCATAGCGATTAGCAAAATAAAGAAATGGAAGCGCTAGAATAAGATTAGTCAACACGGAGCTTATCCAATACAACGCTGCCCACGTAAGCCCGTGCGGTTTTATAGATCGCATAACAGTATAATACGCCATCAAACCAGCCAAAATTGGTATCACAAAAAGACGAAGCCCCGCTACTATGTAATTAGACGTGAGTAAATTAATCATAAAACTCTCCTCTTAAGATCAAATTTTTATGCTTCTATCGTGTATACCGTAAAAAATAAGCCAAGGTATGGTCAATAGTGGTAGTCTCCACACTCATTTCTCCGTTTTATTGCAGCATAGATCCGATCGCATGCTCCTATTTTACATGATTTGGAATCATCTCCGGCTCAACGCTTGTATCTTTACGTATCACGCTAATGCTTCCCGATGGCTCGAGATAGGCGTGTTCCACATCCGAAATGCGAAGAACTCCACGAAGACGAAGCATTGAATACAGCTCTTCTTTTGAAATATTTTGCCGTGCCATTGCCTCTTTTAAAAGAAGGCCTTTTTTGATGATCAAAACCGGCTTTCCATTCATAAGCCGATCCCAAAAAGGGCTTCGCATAAAAAGCTTTCCAAGAAAATGTTCCATGAATACAACCGTCGATATGACGAGCATAGCAGGAAACATCGGAACATCCCGGTGAAGCATCGGATCCCCTACTGCCGAACCAAGCGCAATGATGATGACAATTTCAAATGGGCTCAAAAGCCCCATGCTTCGCGTATCCATGAGCCGTACATTTACGACCGTATAAAGATACATAAATGCTGTTCTAAACATGATTTCAATAATAAAAAAAAGATGAATACCTGAACCAAAAAATAGTTTATATAATCCGCCGTAGAATGTTTCGAAAAATATATCCATGCCTCATCCTTCACGTTTAAAACTATCTATAGTAAACTCGCCCCATAACGGGCATTTCTATATCTTTATCAAAGGACCACTTATGAATAAAAGCATTTTAGTACTTCTCTCTTTTTCTATCCATGCACATGGTATGTTTGGATTGAAATCAACCAAACAAAACAAACGCCCACAAGCCTCGACTCAGCAAAGACACTTCTATACAAAGAACAAAATTTCTCCCCAAGAGTTTGATGTAAAATTTGATAAATTAAAAAACGCTTTTGATAAAAGACGCATTAGCGAAATCCAAAAGTTTAGTCGCGTAGACAGCAATTATGATTCGTTCACACTAAGCATGCTTACAAAAATTTTAACGCAACCAGAAGACTACATCCAATATTTTAAAGATAGAGAATTAGAAATGGAACGCGAAAAAAAAGCGAATAGATATGCGGAAATATATCAAAATTTAGAAGAATAATATACTTGGTATATACATAAAAAAATAAGGAATAGTAATGAAGCGATTCGATTTCATTTTTCTTCTTCTATCTTTCGTAGTAGCATCATCGCAAGCTATGAAAAGTATAAAAACATATCACAGCCGCGCATTTTCTACCGCAAAAGAACGCGCATTCTTTCATCGCTCTCTGTCAAAAGTAATTAAAATGCGCATCACAACGCCTGCGCCCAATCAATTTTCCATTCAAAAAGAGCTCGCACGATGCAAGCAGCTTGCTGAACAATATAAAATAACTACTCCCAATAGTAATATCCCATTTATTAATACCCTTATAAAAACTTTAGAGCAAGAACGAACTGATATAACTATTATGCATGATGATTTCAAACATTATAAGTGTACATCTCTTGGATTTTGTGAAGAATGTGGAATCGAAATATTTGAAGACCCGTGCCATAATGCACGCTAGAAGAATCTAAAGTTTTTACTAATGTAGAAAAATATAAATAAATTTTTCACAACTATTGCATTCGACATAACGATTATATCAAGCTGGGTGAGCTCTCTATCAAAAAGGGCCCTCCATGTTTCGAAAACTTATTTTGCCTCTTATCGCTGTCATTGGAATTATTTTTTCTATTTTCATGATCTTTCGAGGCCTGCAGCGGCCGCCCGAGCAGCCCATTCTATTTCCCCCTCCTTCATCGCCTTATAAACATTACGTCGCGGGAGAAGGGATTATCGAAAGCCACAATAAAAATGTAGAGCTTGGAGTCGCTTATCCAGATTTAATTTGGAATCGATATGTAGAAGTTGGACAAAAAGTAGCAAAAGGAACTCCTCTTTTTAAAACTGATACACGCCAGCAAGAAGCCGATTTAAAAATAGCACAAGAAGAGCGAGCTGCAGCTGCCACTATTTTAATCGATCGCACAAAACAATTTTCTTATTATGAACGGCTTGAAGATAAATCGGCTGTCAGCGAGAAAGCCTACAGCGATGCCTATTACGCAAAACAAGAAGCTGAAGATCGCTATCGAGTTGCTGTAGCAAATGTACAAAAACTAGAAACGGTTATCGAACGTGCTATGGTTCGCGCACCATTTGATGGAGAAATCATTCAAGAAAATGCCCGCGTTGGGGAATTTGCCAATGTCAATCCATTTGATCAAATCCCTCTTATGATTTTTGGAGACACCCAAACGTATGATTTACGCATCAGTATCGCAGAAGAAGATGCGTGGCGCGTTATAGAAAATGCGCCAGGCGAAGCATATGTACGCGGCAATTCATCAATTAAAATTCCAATCACATTTAGTTATATTGAACCACTTCTCGTTCCTAAGCAATCACTCACAGGATCTGATTTTGAACGCGTTGATACGCGCGTTTTGCAAGTTATATACAATTTTGAACGTAAAAAATATCCAATATTTATCGGTCAATTATTGGATGTATATCTTGAAGCAAGGCCAAATCAATATGAAGCATAACGCAATAGCAATAAGTAGCTTGTTCATACTTCTTCCGGGATGCCTTGCTCCACACTATAGAGTTCCCAATCATGCGATGCCCAATGCATTCAAAAATCAGCCTTTAATAGCCGATGCAGAGCCACCAATTCGCTGGTGGCACCAATTTAATGATCCACTGTTAAACGAACTCATTTCAAAAGCACTCGAGCAAAACTATACACTTCGTATTGCTATTGAAAAAATTGAAGAAGCACGGGCACTCTATCAATTCAAACGCGCTCAGCTTTTTCCCGAAATTGATGTTGTATCACAAATAAATAGAACACGTTTTAGTAATGCTATTGCAACGACATCATTTTTAACAAACGATCGCGTTTCTTTTTATGATCTTGGATTTGATGCGTTTTGGGAACTTGATTTTTTTGGCAGACTTGCAAGTGCAAAGCGTGCCCAATTTTACACATATCAAGCTCAAATAGAAAACATGAGAAACGTTTATATTACACTTTTAGCAGACGTTGCTCGCGCTTACATCGAGGTTTGCGCTCTCCATAAAAAAGCCACCCTGCAACATGAGATTATTAGGGTGGACGAGAAACTTCTTATCCTCCAAAAAACGCTTTTTAATTCGGGGCTTGCAAGCGATATCATTGTCCAACAATCAATTCAAGAACTCGAAAATGCTAAAAATTTTTTAAAAACATTAGAAACAGCAATGGCTCAAACGCAACATCAGCTTGCTGTTCTTATAGGTATCAATCCTGAGGAGCTTACTATTCCCAATACGATTGAGACAGTACCTTTATCTCAGGTTGAAATTGCCATAGGCATTCCATCAGAACTATTACGCCGCCGCCCCGATATTCGGCAAGCTGAGCGGGAACTCGCTGCAGCAAATGAACTTATTGGACATGCTGTCGCAGAATGGTTTCCAAAATTTACACTCTTTGGCGGCCTTGCATCTGATAGCAGCACAGGCGGATTATGGTTTACAAATCGAAGCCTTACATGGTATATCGGCCCATCAATAAGCTGGCCTCTTATTAATTTTGGACGTATCAATGCAACAATTCATGCAAAAGAATCATCAAAACGACAAGCCGCACTGCAATATTCAAACACAATCATTAATGCACTCAAAGATGTGGAAGATTTTCTTGTCGCCTACTGTAATAATAAAGAACAATATGCATTTTTGAAAAATCGTTTTTTTGCCGCACATCGAGAATTTAATCTTACTATCGTGCGTTTTGAATCAGGCCTTTCTGACCAACAAGAAACATTGTTCGCTCAGAAAAATGCACTCACTGCAGCGCAAAGCGTCGTTGATATTGAGCGATCTTTAAGTAGCAACCTTGTCTCTTTGTATAAGGCATTGGGAGGAGGATGGAATCATGTATAGAATTGCCTTGAAAATTCTTATCGGCGATCGCGCAAAATTTATTGGGATGGTTATTGCTCTTTCATTCTCTGCTATTATTATCATTCAACAATTGGGCATTTTTTTTGGTCTCATGCGCCGCACCTACTCAACAATCACTGATACTCCACAAGCTCACGTCTGGATTATGAATCAAAGCGTAAAAATGATTGATGATATCAATCCCATTCGCAATAGCGATCTTTTGCATATCAAATCAATCGATGGCGTAAAGTGGGCTGTTCCATTTTATAAGGGACTTATCCGTGCAAAGCTAAAAAATGGACAATTTCAATCCTGTAATCTCTATGGCATCGATGGGGCAACATTCATTGGCGGCCCACATACCATGATTGAAGGTCGAATCGAAGATCTTCGCAAGCCATTTAGTATCATTGTAAATGACGTTGGCGCCAATGATAAATTAGCAATGGATCAAGGCCCTGATAAACCAAAGCGTCCACTGCGAGTGGGTGATGAACTTGAACTTAATGATCGAAGAGCTGTTGTGGTAGGAATTTGTAAAGTAACCCGCCCTTTTCGCTCTGATCCCATCATTTATACCACCTTTGATCAAGCTCTTTTTTATGCTCCTTTTGAACGCAAACAACTTTCATTCATCCTTGCTGAACCACAAGATAATTTATCTGCTCATGATCTGTGCAAGCGAATTGAGCAATATAGCGAACTTAAAGCATTTACAGCAAAAGAGTTTGAACAGGTTACCTTCGATTATTATATGGAACATACGGGCATTCCCATAAACTTTGGCATCGCGGTCATGCTTGGGCTTTTGATTGGAGCAGTTATTACAGGCCAAATATTTTTTAATTTCACCACAGACAATTTACGATATTTTGGCCTATGTAGCGTGGTAGGCGCATCACGCCTAACGCTTGCTAAAATGCTCATTCTTCAAGCCGTATACGTGGCATTTATTGGCTGGGGAATCGGATCAGGACTTGCAGCTTTTATCGGCTTTGCAACGCAGGCAACTGAGCTTGCATTTTTCATGCCATGGCAGCTTTGTATCGGCACGGGCGCGCTTATGCTCATCATTTGCATCGCTTCGTCACTCATTAGTATTAGTCGGATTTACAACATTCAACTTTCTTCGATGTTTAAACGATGAAAAAAACCATAGAATGCAAAAATATAAAAAAATCATTTTCAAATGGATCAAAAACATTCGAGATCTTGCACGATATCAACATGGTCACCTATGAGCAACAAATGGTAATGCTCATGGGCCCCTCCGGATCCGGAAAAACAACGCTTCTTTCAATCATCGGCGGAATTCTTGATCAGGATAGCGGAGAATGCCTCGTGATGGATACGCCGATCAATACGCTTGCGGGGCCACAAAAAACCACATTTCGAGGCAACACAATTGGTTTTCTTTTTCAGCATGTCACATTAATTCCGCAATTAAATGCCATAGAAAATGCTGCAATTCCACTCTTATGCACCGGCACCAATCAGGAAGCTGCTTTTGCAAAAGCAATTCCACTGCTTGAAACAGTAGGGCTCAAAGATCAAATTTACAAAGATCCCGACCATCTTTCAGGCGGAGAGCAGCAGCGCGTCGCAATTGTACGATCAGTCATTCATGAGCCTAAAATTATTCTCTGCGACGAACCCACAAGCTATCTTGATAGCGAGCGCGGTGCACAAATTATGCAAATTCTTGAAGATATAAAAAATAAGCATAAATGTACCATTATCGTCGTAACGCATGATTATCGCATCTTGAAATTTGCTGACAAAATATTAGAAATAGAGGATGGCCGCATTACTGAACGAAAAAATAATCATTCATACGTCGAAGAAAAATAAAAAAATCACATAGCCTTCTATTACTGCAATGCATTCATACTTTCTTGTAAAATACTCTTTTTCAATCTTTCGATAAGATCATCATCTGAAGTCCGCTTTCGCAGTTGTAGCAATAATGATTTTTTTGCGCTCAAAGCCTCAAGTTTTGCAGAATCAAGCAAAGCTGCAGCTTTAGGACTATCCGCTTTGATATCTTGCCATGAAAGCAACGCTTCCGCATGCAATCTCAATTGATCAGGATAATTTTTAGGGAACTCTTGATCTCCAATACAATAGTACATTGGGTAGTTGTTCAAAGTATCTACAAAATGATCAATCTTCTTAGCCTTATTAGATCGCTTCAAAGCTTCCAATTCAGGATCACTCATATTCATCATCTCAACAGGGCTTTCAGATCTTTGACGCTTTGCCACGCGCGGCATTTCAGGGTCAAATCTTTCTTCTTTCCGTTTTCCCGCATTGAGTAGACAAATAGAAAAAACCGCTACAGCCGCCATCATCTTTTTCATAAAAATCACCTTACTATACAAACTTTTTTAATGCAAAAAGAGTATCGCAAGGGGATCTCTTTGTCGAGATTTACGAAACTTTTTTACCTTGAAGCTGCTTATAGGCACTTACGGTCATGAAAGCTGAAAATATTGAAGCTAATGCCAAATAAAGCATCTTTGCTCCTTGTACAAGATCTAGACAGCGCCCTTGTGTCATTATTTCTTGTAATGATGGATTCAAACAAATGCTTTGAAACATCGTTTTGCCATACCATAATGGAATAGCAAACATAAACACAATAATAATAAGCCCCAAAATTTTGAAAAAGACTTTTTTATGAGCAGACACATGGTAGCTTTTTATAAATGGCTCTAGCATTGAGCTATTCTGATCAAGTGCAATTACATACGTAAAGTAAAAGAAAATAGTGAAAATCACGTACGTAAATCCAATAGCAGCTCCAGTTAGCCCCATAAACGATTCAGGTAAAAAAAAGAGTGATTTTATAAATAATCCCCATAAAGTCATTAAAAAAATTACTGGAATCATACTTGAAAGCTTCATAATTCCACTATATATCGCCTGCATATCAATGATTTTTTTCTTATACACAGAAAGTCCAGCAGACAAATAAATTATCGTGGGAAAGCTATCAAAAAATTGACCCGCAAAGTGCGCCATGAGCAATCCCATTTTCGAACCTTCTTCTACAGCCTGCTGCATGACTCCCCTTTTCCAAGTTACAATTCGACTCCATTCATGAGATCCAAAATAAGAATCAAGCAATTGAGAAAGAACATGTATTAATGCAAATCGATAGATAACTGCCCCTATTGCCAGAATAAGCAATAGTCCAAAATTATCTATAAGCCCACGCCAGGCAAATTGAGCAGCTTTTTTTATACTAAATGTATGCATTGGGACCTCTTTTTTATTAGACTGTGGATACTGACGCTGAAATTATATCGAATCGCACATAAATATCGCAATAAAAAGGGGCGCTTATGAAATTTCGTATGATAGTGCTGAATATACTATTGGGCATAGGATCAAGCCTTTCAGGAATCATACTAGAATCGGATGATATCCGAACAACGCTGCATCATGTCTATGATACGCATCATCATAAAGAAATAGTCGTTATATTTGATATCGATAATACCATTGGATTCGTCGCTGATGGATTTTGCGGAGATGAATGGTTTCGCGCGATGATGGCTCAAAAGCTTCAAGAAGGAACCCCTATTAATATCGCTCTCAATGATATTTTGCCAACATATTTTTTTGTACAACATCAGATTTGGCTCGAGCCTGTGCAGCCTGAGGTTTCTAGGATGATCTCTTTCCTCCAAGAGATCGGTGTAGCCACGATGGCACTGACCTCCCGCTCATTTCCCATTATGCATCGCACAATTGAGCAGCTTGATCATATGGAAATCGATTTTTCAAAAACGGCCCTATGCCCCGATAAAGTTGATCTGACAATGCAAACGATTCCGGGCTATACGAACTATTATGATGCTCATTATCTTCATGGGGTCATCTTTAGTGGAGAAAATAATAAGGGAACATTGCTTCTTAAATTTTTTGATCATATTCAGTATCGCCCACAAAAAGTAATTTTTATTGATGATAAAATAAAATATGTAGAGCAAGTGGGGGCTGCAGTCGAACAAGCAGGCATATCATATATCGGCATACGCTATAGCCGGCTTGATTATAAAGCGCAGGAATATAAGCTTTCAGACTACACAAAGCAGTATGAATCTATACAAGCAATTATGAACAAAACGCATTAAGGAGGCGCATTGAAGCTTTTATATGCGATAGGAGTAATTACCATGGGGCTGCATACGATTACGAGCCACGCTCAAGAAAAAGCAACATTTGCAGGCGGATGCTTTTGGTGCGTAGAGTCTGATTTTAAAAAAGTTCCGGGTGTCATTTCTGTAACGTCGGGATATACAGGCGGCACTGGCACACAACCAACATATCGTAATTATGCTGATACAGGGCATATCGAAGCTGTTGAAATAACATTCGATCCTCAAAAAGTCTCGTATGCTCAGCTTCTTGATTATGTATGGCGCCATATCGATCCCACCGATCCTAATGGACAATTTGTAGATCGTGGGCCTCAATATCGATCAGTCATTTTCTATCACACTGATAAACAAAAAAAAGAGGCGGAAGCTTCAAAAGCAGCGCTCTCAAAATCAGGACGTTTTTCAAAACCTATTGTTACGGAAATTCTTCCTGCATCTCCATTTTATAAAGCTGAATCATATCATCAAAACTATGCCGAAAAAAATCCCATTCGATACACATTGTATCGCTGGAAATCAGGACGCGATCAATTTTTGAAAAAAACGTGGGGCAAAGAAATAGATCAGAACAGTCCATCATCGTTCAAAAAACCATCTAAAGCAGAGCTTCGAAAAATATTAACCCCTCTTCAATTTAATGTAACGCAAGAAAATGGCACTGAGCCCCCATTTAAAAATGCATATCATGATATGCATGAACCTGGTATCTATGTGGATATCGTTTCGGGAGAACCTCTTTTTAGCTCTCATGATAAATATGATTCCAAGACGGGCTGGCCAAGCTTTACCAAACCGCTTGAACCGAAAAACATTGTGGAAAAAATAGATAAGGGATGGTTCACAACGCGCACAGAAGTTCGCAGTCGATTAGCAGATTCTCATCTTGGGCACGTATTTAAAGATGGGCCTGCCCCGACAGGACTTCGTTACTGCCTCAATTCTGCAGCCCTGAAATTTATTCCCGCAGAGAATTTACATGGTCGCTATGCACTCTATAAACCTTTGTTTGAAAAGGATGTAGCACAATGAAACGATACTGTTTTGGATTTATAAGCATCTATTTTTTTTCGATTTCAGGAATGACGCTATCAGATAAAACTGCACATGCAATCGGTATGCAACTTTTACAAAATGAGACGGGCGGAAAACTAGAATACCTTGTTTTTTGGAATGAACATGAAGCATTTCCTTCCTTTGGCATTGGGCATTACATTTGGTATCCCGCAGGAGCCTCTGAAAAAAAATATACCGAAACGTTTCCCGATCTCATACGATATCTGCAAAAACATCGTGTCACAATTCCCTCATGGCTTATAGCACAACTTGAAATAGGAGCCCCATGGCCATCTCGCGATCTCTTTTATGCTCGTTCATCTATGAAAAACCGCATTGCCATAAAAGAACTTCTACAGCAGACAATTCCTCTTCAAATTAAATTTTGTATCGAAACAATGCATCACCAATTTGAGGCAATAAAAGCAGCGTGCAATCAAGATAGAATGGCACATATCGATCGCATGTATCAGCTCCTTTGCCAATCAGTAGGCGGAAACTATGCCCTCGTAGATTATTGCAACTTCAAAGGAACCGGCCTCAATCCACAAGAACAACATCAATCACAAGGATGGGGACTTTTACAAGTTTTAGAATTAATGCCTGATACGACAACTCAGAATAATGCTGTTGCACATTTTTCTGCCAGCGCTCGCAAGCTGCTCAAGCAGCGAGCTGATAGCAAACCATCTGAACAACGGTGGTTAGCCGGTTGGCTTAAAAGAGTTAATAGCTATGAACAATTTACGGGATAAGCTTAATCCCAACGCAATTTAATGGTACGGCTTTTACGAGGCCCATTATTAATAACGTTCAGATCGATATCTTTATTTCTACGTAATTTTTTCTGAACATTTACAGAAGAAGAGGATCCTATTGCTGGGCCAGCCACAGCATGCACCGTTACCTTGCCCCCTGCGATAGGAGACATATATCGTTTTTTTACTTCTTCTCCAGGCTTTAATACAAACGCTGTATTGGAGCCATCTGAAAACGAAATCGGAGCCGTGATAAGGCTATCCGAACTATTTTCGATTTCAATAAAGTAGGGCTTTACAAAAGCATCCTGCTTTGGCTTTTGAGAAAATGGCCAATTGATATACGCATGCGCCTGAAAAACGGCACACAGTGTAAGTATAATGCTCAGCTTCTTCATACTTTTCCTTAATATTACGTAAGTTTATCTATCTCTTTTTGTTTTTTATGTAGTTCATTCAGTACATCTTTATATTGGGCAATCGTTACTCGTAGATTGCTTTTCATCTCTTTGTCTTTAAGCTCTTTCATACGACTTTCAGCTTCTGAAAGTTGCAATTGAGTTTGATTGCGCAATTTTGATATCAACATTCGCACATGCTGAAGCTGAGAAGATGAAGGCACGTTGCCTTGGGCCTTTTGTTTTTTAAGAATAGTGATCTCTCTTTGAATATTTGCAAGCTTACGCTTTTGAGAAGGAACAATTTTTTGATGCAAAGAGCGCACTGCTTGATTTTCTACACGAGATCCTCGAACTAACATATTTTTTTGGGAAACTTGATACCCATGCAACGAATATCCAAAAAACGCAATAATGAGCAGTGAAACATGCTTCTTCATACTATACCTCTTTATCTCTCACGCGATAGAAAAAAAGGGCATCTTTGTGGGAATGCCCTCTCACTATCTCTCTTATCGAATTCTATCTGCTGAATATTGAATAGCTTGTGCAGCGCGCTGTTGCTGCATTCTAAGCTCATTCATCTGCCTTTTAATAGTTTTCAACACATTTTCAATCTGTCGTGCTTGGCCAGCCGGAAAAGTTCGTAGCATCTGCTCAGCTTGAGCTTTAAGCATATCACTCTGATTAAGTGCATTCTGTAAAATCATTGTATTTTTAAGCTTAAGAACTGCACTATTTTCCGCCTGCTGCTGCTTAATTTTTTCCATAATTCCTTGAAATGATTGAGGCATATTATAATTAAGTAAACCAACGCCCGAGGTAACTGGGCCTATATTGTCCATGTTTTGTTTATATAAAACAGCTTGAGCGGGAAGCGCAAGAAAAGAAATAAAAAACAGTATAGCCTTCTTCATACAATCTCCTTAAAGAAAATGTTTTAAAAACAGTACTTCTTCTACTTTGATCGTATCAAAAAGACACATTAAAAAGCAATAGATTGCAACGAAAAAGGTTGAAAGAATAGGGTTTTTTGTACTAATCACCCGATAGTACTACTTTTCACTCAAAATCGATGCATTTACACTCGCACATAGCACTTGCTCTTCAATCCAGGCATAGAGCTTAGAAATGCCCTTGGCCAAGTCTGTCGAAGGCTGCCAGCCAAGCACCTTCCTTATGAGCCTATTATCAGAATTTCTTCCTCGAACCCCTTCAGGACCAGGAATATTTCGAATTATTATGCGTTTTCCTGCAATCTGAGCAATAAGAGCCGCAAGATCATTAATTGTGATCATGTAATCCGATCCAAGATTCATAATAGGGGGCGTTTTTTCACAGCACATAATTCGTCGCAGCCCTTCAATACATTCATCAATATATAAAAAAGAACGGGTCTGATCTCCCTTTCCCCAAATATCTATAGTATCGCCATCCTTGGCCATCGCAACTTTCCTGCAGAGGGCTGCAGGAGCTTTTTCTCGCCCTCCCTGCCATGTACCATACGGACCAAAGACATTGTGCAAACGAACAACTCTAATATCCAAACCATAATCACGAGCATATGCAGCACACACACGCTCTCCCCACAGTTTTTCCCATCCATACTCTGTATCAGGGTGCGCAGGATACACACTATCTTCTGAACATTGTGGATTAAGAGGATCAAGCTGATTTTCCTCTGGATATACGCAGGCGGATGATGAATAGAGTATTTTTTTTGCACCAATTTCACGGCATGCTTGTAATACATTAAGCGTGATAATTGATGAATCATGCATAATTTCTGCATCATGCGCAGATATAAATCCCATGCCTCCCATATTTGCAGCAAGCTGGCACACCTCATCAAACGTACCATCGGGTAACGTTACTGCAGATCGAGCAACAGCTGGATTTCGCAAATCTCCAATAATAAATTCATCTGCCTCTGTAAAACCAAACTCCGGATATTTAAGATCAACGCCACGAACCCAATATCCTTCATCTTTATACCGATTAACCAAGTGATAGCCTATTAAACCTCCCGCTCCGCATACAAGCACTCTTTTTTCTGTATATCCCGAACATATAATAAAAAAAACAGAAGAGAAAAATATCAACATATAACGCGGGTTCATAGATTCTCCAAGGATACGGTGCCACAAAAAAAGCACAAAGAATCTACAATTTCATTACGTATTCGTCAAAAAAGAACTGGGGTTACATAAAAACAGGGCCCCAGAAAGGCCCTGTTACATGTTCAATTAGTCGCACTTATCGTAAATTTTTCCCTCTTGAAAGTTTTTTAAGAGCGGCTTCAGATGATGATACTGCCTCAGATACAAACGAAGGAGAAGCTCCTACGCCTTGAGCAATATTAGTAATAGTTTGCTGAAGCTCAGTACGCTCCGGCATTCCAGTCTTTTGTAGATCGCGGTACGCATAGACATACGCATTATACTCTTCCGTAACAATATCTCTTGAAGCCACATTCATATTTTGTGCGCAATAATAATAGCCTTCCAAGCTACGACTCGCATCTCGCGAAAGAGGTGTCGCTCTTTTTGCTGTTTCTAAGACATTTTTAATACTCGTTGGATAGTATGCTTGAGAAGGAGCTATTCCGGTACCCACAGCCTTCAACGCTGCTAATGTCTCTTTTGTGATAGAAATTATTTCCTCTGGAGTCTTGTGAAGACCTTCTGCCAATGTTTTTACCACAAGAACAACATCCGTGATTCTTAATACCCCTCTATCTTTACTTTCTTGGTATGTGGTAGGAAAATAGAAACTATTTTCAGGGTAAAATTCGAGTACAGCTTTTTTGAACGAGTCCTCTAAAATTTTACACATTAATTTTACAGCACCTT
Organism: uncultured Pseudomonadota bacterium; assembly: GCA_964495945.1. Classification (GTDB taxonomy): domain Bacteria; phylum Babelota; class Babeliae; order Babelales; family Vermiphilaceae; genus JAJCZB01. The sequence continues at coordinate 191,596 of CAZBWL010000002.1, forward strand.
CTGTGTGGGTCGAACCGGTAGTATTTGCACACATTTCTTGCAAACGCTTTGGCATATACTCCATGCCATGAATGGAAACAACAGTCAAATTTATTAAAAAAAACAGTTTTTTAATCATAATCTCTCCCGACATACTATTAATGTTTCATTGATTTTCACACGCAATGCTTCCAGTCGGCAATCATTGCAAATTCTTATACAAAAAATCAAGTATTTTTATAATAGTATCGACGCAAAAACAGGCCGATGATCGCTTGCAATTGTTCCCGGCCGATCAACAATTGCATATTCCTTTACAATTGCGCTTGGATCATTGATTACAATATGATCAATCTCTTTCAAATCCGCTCCAGTCCATCCTGTATGAGTCTGTTCTGGGCCACGCTTGATACGTGCTTTTACTTTTGCATGCATAAATGAAGGAATAATTTTTTGTAAATCCTCAATGAATGGACTATTAAAATCTCCTAATAATATAATCGGAGCATCTCTTTTTTCATCTATCATTTTCTGAATCGCCTTTAATCCATTTTTTTGAGCAGTTTCAAACATATTATCAAGATGCGTATTAAAAACGTAAAACTGCTTGCCTGTTTGGCGATCTTCAAATTTTCCCCATGTACAAATTCGAGGAAGCCATCCACTTCGCCAAAACAATATACTTCGCTCATTGATCCAAAATGTACCACTTTCTAATACAATATACTTTGAGCTTTTATAAAAAAGAGGCGTATATTCATTAGCTCCCCAGCCTCTCCAGGTAGCACCACGTCCCTCGCCAAACGATCCATATTCAGGAAAAGAGCGTTGAATCTCTTCCATCTGATCAAGCGTAGCCTCTTGAATACCAAAAATTTCAGGGCGTAACTCTTTTAATAGTTTGATTACAAGGGAAGATCGATACTTCCATAAACGAGTTTCATCGCCTTCCGAGCCCTTTCGACGAATATTATAACTCACAATTCTTATATCTGTCGTAGGCTTTAAAAGTTCTTGAGCAACAGGATCTTGTGCACATATTATGGAACATATCATCGTTAAACATAGAACAACATAAGAATTGTGCTTCATAATCTCTCCGATAAAATTGAACGACCTGCTACTCTTTTTTTAAAATACGTTGTTATCTATGTAACATTTTTAGATGCTTATGTTCAATATCTCATGCCTTTTGAAATCCCTGCATGATCTGCTCAGCATGATGAGCAACATCAATGTTCTGTAAAACAGAAACAATCCTACCATCCTGAATTAAAATTGTAATGCGCTTGGTATAGAATGGCGTGTATGCGCCATACTGCTTTGCTATGCTGCTATCGGGGTCACTTAATAAAGTAAACGGAAGATGATGCTTCTTTTTAAATGCGGCATGACTTTCTATAGATTGATGATTAATTCCAAAGACAGTAATTCCATTTTTTCGCAATAGTGCATAATCCTGCCCAATGCTACATGCTTGCTTGGTGCAAAAATATGAATTGTCCAACGGATAGAAAAAAAGAACCACCTTTCCCTTCATGTAATCTTTCATATCGTAGCACACACCATCATCGCCAAAGAGAGTAAATTGCGGAGCAGGTTGCCCCTCTTTGAGAGACACAGATCGGGCACGTATTGCACAGCTTGCTAGCCCTATGATAGATACTACAAAGATCCATAGATATTTTGACGCCATATAGCCCTCTCTATTGATCAAAGCAACCGTTTCATTTCATCGGAGAGTATACATTACCACGAATAATATATCATTATTTTTATCATAAACCATTGATTTCTAGGCCCTTTTTTGGCTATTATTCAAATAAGAGGTACCGTTTAATTATAAAGGAGGAGCGTATGAAGAAGTCAAATGTATTTGTTCTATTATTTCTTGTTTCAGTAACGAGTGAACTAACCGTATTTTCTATGGATGATACAGCTTCAGATGCCATAATGAGCGAAGCTGACTTTATAGGCCGCTCTCAAATATATAAACAAAAAGCTCAATCGGCAGAAGATTTCAATCAAACTATTGAGGCCATGAAAGATCCGAGCTATAACATAGAAATTATCAAAGCTGACCCTATTACTCTCGAAATAGAGTATACGGTACCAAGCAAATTTCCACGCAGCAGCACTAAATAAACCTTTTAAAATTATATAATCAAAAATCGGTACTTTTATTTCATGAAGAAACATGCTATAGCCTCTATCAGCATACAACATAAATCGATTAAGGCTTAGCATGTTTCTTTATGATCAAGTTGATGATAAACAAAAGATAATCCAATGATTGCACTTTTTACTCGTTCTGCACAGCATCTTGCATCCTCAATTTCGTTGCCTCAAGATACCTACGTGATACAACAATTTAGCGATGGAGAATTGTACCTCAAAATTAATCCTAAGCATGTTCATCACAATAATATTTGGATCATAGCCGCCACAATCCCACCCGCTGAACATATCATGGAGCTTTTATTGCTTCTTGATACATTAGCACTCAATGGCGCACAATCGATCAATATATGCTTCACCTATTTTGCATATGCGCGACAAATTTCTATTCAACCAGGAGAGGCCGCAATTGCTCCGCTGCTGTGTCGTCTTTTTAAAGAATTCCCACTTAAGCGCATTCTCATTCTGCATGCACACGCTGCGCATGAGGTTGAAAAGCTATTGCCGTTTGCCCACTGCATCGATTGGAATTTTTTTTATAATCCCGCACAAGCGTATGATATTATCGCCGCCCCCGATGAAGGCGCAGCAGAGGCCGCTCGTATCATTTCAGCACAATGCGGCAAACCTGCAGTATTTCTGCATAAATCTCGTCTAGCGCATGAACAGGTACAGATCGATGCCATCGATGGAAGCGTCGAAGGCAAGCGCATACTCCTTATTGATGATATGATCACGACTGGGCGTACGCTCTGCGCTGCTGCTGAAATGCTCAAGCGGCATGGCGCACGTACCATTGGAGCTGCCGCTACGCATGGCATCTTCTCTGATGATGCTCTAGAGCGATTGAACAAGAGTCCTATAGAAAAAATCATGATCACGAATAGTTTAGTCCAAAAGCCCCACCATATGGTGAAGCTTTATAACATAGGATCATTCATTAAAGCTATGATTGAAAGTGCATAAAAACATTTACATTGATTCATACTTTAACATTCAATCTTATACATCTTTTTTAGGCTTTCTTATATCATGTGTTGGATCGTACTCTGTAAATATGATAGTTCTATTAAAAAATATAACCAAGAGATTGATATGAAAAAAATAGTATACATCATTGCAGCAGTACTGCTCTGCATGCTCATTCGCTACCATTATGCAACGACAGAAGAAAGTACACATGATTTTAAAATACACAGTAGCTCTTTCAAATCAGGAGGAGCTATCCCTGCGCGTTTTACCTGTACAAAAGAAAATATATCGCCCAATCTTCAATGGAATAATGCGCCAGCTCATACCGAATCATATCTTTTGCTCGTCGATGATCCTGATGCGCATAAAGTGATAGGAAAAACATTTGTGCATTGGATTGCTTTACTTCCAGCCTCGACGCATGAATTGCCCGAAGGAGCATCAAACAATGAATCTCATCTTTTTGCAAAAGAGCTTTTAAATGATGCGGGTAAAACGCATTATTATGGACCTTGTCCTCCGCCTGGAAGCGGTATACATACCTATCGCTTTACCCTTTTTGCACTTAATAAATCTGTAGAAAAAATTCTTACTGATCCGCATCTTCCATCTGCACCCTTTACTATGGAACAGTTTGAAAAACATGTAACACATACGATTGTCGCTATCGCAAAAATGACAGGAACATACCAGGCAACATCATGACTGCATCACAGAAGATGCCCTTTTTTCGCTTTTCATTACATAGCAACAATGCTATACTGCCGCAAATTTTTTCACGTTACAAAAAGGACTTACACATGAAGTTTTATATTGTCTTCATATCCGCTTTCCTAAGCCTATCTATAAGTGCGGGAAGTTATTTTTCTAGAGACTATAGCCCCAAACTGAAAATCGCTTCAAAAGAGATCCTACAAAAAAGATCGCTAGAAAAAGAGCACCTTAAATCAGAGTTTTTTGAAATAACAAAATTTCTTGAAATATATGGTGATAAAGAAATGACGCTTAATACTTTACAAAGTAATTTTGATACCATTACTCATAATATGCGTATATTTCTAGGCAATCAATTAGATAAAGAAAAAAAGAATATGTCTGAAGAAAGGTATACTCACTATATGAAAGATCTTCCAGACCAAGTAAAAAAACAAATGGAAAGTATAAAGCCTATCCTTCTTGGAATATTACTTGAAGAAGAGTATCCAGAAATCTATGCTCAGCTCACAGCACAACTTCCAAAATAAGATAAAAAGTAATGGAGCTACTTACTACTTGATACAATTGAAATTATTAAAACGTATAAAGGAGAATGTATGTTATTGCATTGGTCGCTCATATTTCTCATAGTTGCAATTGTCGCTGCTATATTGGGATTCTCGGGAATAGCAAAAGAGAGTGCATATATAGCAAGAGTTCTTTTTTTCATTTTTATCGTGATTTACACAATATTTTTTGTGTACAACTTAATCAAATAAAAAAACTATTGTAGCAATTGTAACGCTTTTTCTAGCAGCTGAAAGCATTCATTTTTCTTGTGCTCTTGTAGCTGCTTCCATGTATGTAATAGTTCTTTTTGAGTAGCCTGCGGCTCTTCTTTTTCCATTTTTTGCATAAAACGAATAAACATCCATTCATCTTTAGGCTTGGTTCCTTCATGCTTGCGGCGAGCAGTTTCTTCAATCCAAAAATGTGCAAACTCTTGATGCGTAGGGGGATTGCCCGAAAGCCAACGCAAAAAAACATATCAAGCCCGCACATGCTTATAGATTTATATGAAAATTAGCCCGATTTCATCGTGCAATGATACAAAGCTGCTTTGAACAAATCAAGCAAAAATAGTATATAGATTGCGTTGAATTATTCTATTGTGAGATAGAAAGTAGGTAGTTATAAAGAGGCTCATTGCCTAAAGCTTGTGCCATTATAAGAGCCGTAGCTCCGAGCTTATTTTTCGCATGCACATCAGCTCCATATTGTATGAGAAGCTGAGCTATAGGAACCGCATCATTTCTCATGGCAAGTAACTGCAATGGCTTCATACCATTTTCTCCGCCATCATTCGGATTAGCACCATGCTCTAATAGAAAGGCTACCATCTCAGGAGAGCGACGCATAACATAGTATTGAAGAAGAGTATTACCGCCAGGCAACATTACGTCCAATTTTGCGCCAAGAGTATACAGCATTTCAAGTTTATCTTTGCTTTCAACAATCGCCACAACAGGCAATATTTCTTTACCGACTTGGTTGGGATCAGCTCCAGCTTCCACCATTTTTTTCAATGTCTCTCGTGGAAAATTATTTCTGAGAGCTATACCCAGCAATCCTCCACTTACCCTTGAGGAATATGATATATTTTTTAGGTCTAAGCCATTTTTAAGCATAAGAAGCACCACATCGCTCCAGCCTTCATTCAATGCTAGAAGAATCATAGGAGTACCAACGCGGCTTATATAATTAGGATCCGCTCCTGCATTCAAAGCTTTTATAGCAGCATCTTTATTTTTAATCAAAAGAGCTCTGTTAAGGCTTTCATTCACATTGCCAAATAAACGATTCCACAATGAAACCTTCGGCCGCTCAGCCTGCACATTGAGGCATGCGCCAATAAGAGCAATTGCAATCAATAATTTTTTCATAATATTCCCTTATACAACACCTGAGAAAAAATTTCCACGAGCAAAACTAAGAGCTCTGCTAAACATTGGGTCTAACTTTGCTTAAAACACATCATGAGAAGTATCAATTTGATCGATGTAACATTCAAGAAGATCAGCAGAATTGATATAGCCCCTCTCTCTGGCAATATCAATAAGACGAGCATCAAAGTGCGCTCCTTTCTCAAGCAATTTTATTAATGCCTCAGGAAAATTAACCATTAATGCCACCTCAACTAGTGAAGCCGGCGGAACAACATAATCTTTATCATCAACCCAAATTGTGTATGTCCACTTAGCACTTAAATCAAGACCTTTATCCAAAAGCATATCTAACATTGCTAATGTCGTCTTATCATCTTGTTCTGACTGATTTAAACTTGAATGTAAAAGTACAAAGGGAAGAGCATTAGTGCCAGTATAACAAACCTGTTGTATCGCTTTTTCATTATTAATCAAAGAATAATGTTCACCATCCACCCAAACAACTGCATCAGTTCCAAAAGTCAAATCATCGGCCGAACACGCCTTCAGCCCCTCAATATCCCGCTTAGCAATAAGCTGAATGATTGATAAGAGCTTCTTATCGCTATTTTCAAAAGGGGGTTTATTAAAAAGTGGTGATATAAAACTCGCAATCGACTCTTTTTGTTTCGTTGTATCCATCTGTTCAGCGCTACTCAAACTAATAATCGCACAAAAAGACAATAAAAAAAGTTTAATAAACTTCATGAAAGACGCCTCCACTTGGTATTTATGAAAATTACTCTGATTCTACTATGAAAAAAGGACCTCTATCAACTAGAACACCCTAAAAGCAGGATACCCCAAAGCTTATAACCACGCAACCCCCCTCAAAATATAGCGACTGAGCGATTTAATCGAAGCTACATTATCGCTAATGATGTTAAAGCTTCAGTAGTAAATCTTAGACTATCCCTGAGGTCCGGAGTTTTTTGATTGCATTGTTAATTTCAGCATAACATCTCCTTGGGCGATTATATAAGCTATGTTTGAGGTATCGTGATCTATTTGATCACACTCAACCATAAGAGCTTTCACCATATCATTATTGCCTATAGCTTGCACCATTGTATAAAGCACAAAAGCCATTGATACCAACAGTAATCGCATAATTAGCGCCTATTCCAGCTATGGGACCAGCAGCTCCCGTCACTATTGCATTTCCAACCTTTTCACCCGGCCCCCACATAGCAAAGAAAGGCATCAAACCCCCATTGTCTCCACTATAATATCTCTTGTAAATAAGACTAATATAACCCTATAAATTATGCAAAAGCCCCTTAAATAGGCTATTTTAAGCTATAATTGCCCATACATATGAAACGTGAGTATAAAAATGTAATTCTCTGGATAACCTAAGATAGAGCTATTTTCTAAGCAACATTGCCAACATGTAGCTTAAAATATATACCCTACACTGACACCAAACACAAAACCGCCTATCTGTACATTACCATTGCTGAATACCCGTGGAATGCTTGAACAAACTACCTTTTTTTCATATGAATACTCGCCAAAAATACCGAACATAGCGCAATGTGCAAGCACCGCACTAAAACTTGTATTTACAAACAAACCAAGCCCACTGCCATTAATGTTACAATTAACATATGGCGATTTATTATGCTGATTAAAGTAGAAATATCGAGGCCCAATTGCAAAAGAATAGCGAAGCCACTCGCACACTTTGAGCATGGGCTTTAAAGCTATATCGACTGGAATTACGGCGAGTTTTGTTTGTTCAAAGCTATTCAATGCATGTCCCTTGGCCTCCCGATAGCCAATGCTGCTATAAAAATCAAGATATTCAAACAAGGGAATCGATATACTCCCTTGAATTTCAAAACCACCATGCTTATAAATGTTCTTCATTGGAGAGGAATAAAATAGAAAATAGCCTGGTTTTATTTCAATACGCGGGCCTAGATTAAATGCATACTCAGTCAAAGGACAAAGCAACATAGCAAGTAAAACAATTTTTTTATGCATATTCATACCCCTATTTTCATGGAACGGTAATAGTAACTGATGAACTCGTATCGCCCTTTCCATCGGATGCAACTAATGAATAGATAGAAGAAACGCCGCGCGGCCGCTTATGATCTTCGTAGATATATGTAAAAGCATCCACTGTCGCTATTTTACTTTCATCTCGATAAATAAGATAGTTTGTAATATCTGGTGATAAGCTTGGCGCCCATGTCAATCGATTGTATAGTTCATACACAAAGCCAAAATTATTTTTATTCTGCGTACCTTTAACATTTGATGGCGGCTCCAAAGAAGGTTGATTAGATATCAAATTAAACTGCACAAATGTAGGACTTCCCATCGGAAGATACGATAATGAATAATTTGGAATACCTCTTGTAAATGTAACATCATCAAAGGCTCCTGAAATGCCGGATGATGTAAGAATTGTGTACGTCCCTGGCACAGCATTGGGATCTATATCAATTTCTAATGTGCCAGCCAATGATGCGGCTCCAGAAATAGAGACTAATGATGTTCCACTCGAATCAATTGCAATATGGACAAGACTTCCAATAGCTCCGCTCATTGCATCCGCCGAACTAAGCGATAAGCTTCCAAGCGTAAGCGTTTCACCTGCATCAGGCGATATGGTTCCAGAATTAACAAACACATCACCAGTCAAAGTTCCGACACCACTCAACATACCTCTTTGCGAACTAAAGCTTATATTTCTACAAACCGAAATTGATGCTGTATCTATGTGTCCATTTACTTTGAAATTCGCATTATTAATACTTATTGTGCCTTGATAGTCGGTGGCTCCATTGTACACAATAGTTCCGTTTCCTTTTACCAAGACACTTGTTCCGCTTCCGCCAAAACTCGTATCATCAACAAACCCAACCTGATCGCCAAGCGTCAAAAGATCATCAGCATCATTTGCAATGAAAGATAGGGAAGATCCTGCCCTTAAAAAAATACTATTTCCCAATGCTGATCCATCGAAACCATCCGAGCCTCCAGGGCCTCCAGCTCCATGGGCTCCTGCTTGCGTTGTATTATTAGATGTATTAAAAGAAGTCGGAACTCCCGTAAATGCTTGTAGTGTTAGATTTAAATTACTATCCACAAAAATAGCCCCTCCCAAGCCGCTTCCGCCTCCGCCGCCTCCGCCTCCAAGGCCTGATCCCACTCCATTGGCGCCAGCACCTCCAGATCCTCCGCCAAGATTTCCTATATCAGTACCACCCGAATCAGTTGACCCATTTGAAGGCCCACCTCCAGCACCTCCGCCTCCGCCGAGAGAATCTCCGCCTGTTGCCGGCGTAGACCCAGATTGATTTACTCCTCCTCCCCCTCCACCTCCTCCAACTCCCCCTGAGCCACCTTGCACGGTATATGCTGTATCATAAGCACCGGTACCAGCTCCGCCTCCGCCGCCGCCCCCGTAGCCACCAGTGCCCGCTTTTCCATCAACTCCATTTGTAGAACTTGTTATCACGACACCACCGCCTCCTCCTCCGCCCCCATCGCCTCCATTGCCCCCAGAAGCTGCCGCACTGCCTCCTGGCGGAATACTGCCTTGAGGTTGAGATCCGCTCATCCCAGCGCTACCACCGCCTCCCCCACCAGGGGATGCACCACTGCCTCCGCCTCCACCTCCAGCACTATTTCCTCCAGCATTACCACCCCCACCAGAGCCAGCGGTGACTGGCAAACCATACCCGCTTCCATCCTGTCCAGAATTTTGATCTGATCCTCCATTACCCAGATTCGTAACTATTCCTATCGTAGCGCGGGATCCAAGGCCACCGCCTCCACCGCCTCCGCCACCAAATGGATCACTTGTCGAAAGAGTGACGTCTCCACCATCTCCGCCAAAGCCTCCTCCTCCAGCGCCTCCCGTGCTTCCTACAGCTGTAATAGTGCCACCATTTCCGCCAAAGCCCCCGCCGCCTCCGCCGCCTTCATCGCCCGCAGAAGAAGGCCCTACATAATTTCCACCATTTCCCCCTATAGCAGAACAGCTATTTACGGACACATTTATCAATGTAATTGCAGGATTTGAGCCATTTAAAAATGATTGTGGCGCATATAGAGCTCCTCCAGCGCCCATACCACCGCCTCCGCCCGATATTCCATCTCCACCATCACCTCCCTTTGCTGTCAGATTTTGAAAGGTCATGTTTTGAATGGTTACGTTTCCCATAGGAATAAAAAATCCGCTATAAGCCCCACCACTACCATCAATAATAACCGTCGAAATAGAACCTGGATTACCTATTGTTATATTCACAGGATTTGAAGAGCTGTTAATAATAGGAAGAATCCCATTAAGCTGAATCGTCATTGGAAAGTCAAAAATAATTGCATAGTCATCAGGCGTTGAGTTTAGATCTTGATTCATTAAGTTCAAGCAGTATCTAAGATCACCCACATCTCCAGTACCACCCGGATTATTATCCGAACTTATTGTTACATGAAGCGTTGTTAAACCATGCAAAGACTGCGATATGAAAAATAATATCAAATATATACGTTTGAACATACAACAACCTACTGTTATTTTTTAGCAGCATATGGTGTAAAAAAAATTTATTCAATGTTTAAAACTCGGTAGAGACGAAAATTTGCTTTGCTGGGAAAGGTACTGTGGCCTCATAGCAAACGCAATCGTTGCATACCGCGTTTTTCCACTCGGTACAACGATGTGAGGAGTTGGGTACATAGAAAATTCTGTTATAAGTGTTCCAGGAATAAGCAGGATAGAATTGTGAGTATGAGATCGAGAAAAATTTCTTGGAGGAGAAAAAAAATCATCGATAAAAAATGATGTTTTATACGGAGAAAGAAGAAGCGATTGATTATCGGTACTATCAAGAAAAAAGGAAAAGGCCGTTCCATCATAGTGGGGGCTCGTAGCAATGTACGAAGGAAGATATTTGATCACCTTAAAAAGAACCGGAACATGTTCATACTCTGAGGCAAAAATTGATGTCATACCTAATTCGTCAGCAGTCTGATCACACAAACTCATATATGCTTTTTGAATCTGAATACACTCTTCAAAAAAATCCTTTATTTGAGGAACTTGCATGCACTCTGAGCAAAAAGATCGAATAAATTCATAAAAATGGATCGAATAATAAAACGATATTTGATTTCTTCCCTCTCTTTTAGATTCATCGTAAAATCCAAAAAATTCAGTTGAATAGTACTTTTTATCTTTTGAGCGAATAAAACGCTCTTTTACGCTGTATAATGTATGCGCCCACATCGGATTTTTTTGAAGAAATGTAATGAATTCATCAAAACGAGCATAAAGAGCATCAAACATCGACGAGCCGTGCTCTCTGTCACACATTTCAAAATAGCCCACCTCACTCAACTGTTTTGCCAAGGTCGTTGCATACAAAGATCGGCCTACACATAGAAGAAAAATAGAGAGAAAAAAAAATTTTCGAATCATGCATCAATCCTATAATTTATTTTTCGATTGTGTCAAAAATTAAAGAAACCTTAATCTCATGCGTATAATTATGCAATCTGAAAGTCTCAATTGCCCCGAAAGGCTTTTTCACAACAACCTATTTTAGAATTTTTATAGTAAATTTTGAGAAAACATATTCACTACCGCATAGAGATTTCCAGTATTGTGAACTAATACAAAATTACCAAAGTATGCTATTCTAGACTAAAGGCTAATGCTCTAGTTTTGCTGGCTTTGTTAGATAAGGGTTTTTATGAAAAAAAATATTATAAGTGCTTTGGTATTTTTTATTTTTATGATGGGTATAAACTATTTTTTTCACAATCAATATCGAACCTATCCAGGAAAGATTATCATTCTAAATGGTCCATCAGGTTCAGGGAAAAGCTCTATTCAAAAAGAGTTTCAAAAATTAATGATGCCCAATTTGTGGGTAAAAGCTGGTATAGATAATTTGTTTGATAGTGTAATGCCAGATATTACGCCAGAAAACATAAGTTTTTGGCAATCTAAAAATGTTATTCGTTGGGTAGAGGAATCAAAAAATACTGATGATAACAAAATCATTACGTTGTTTGTTGGTCCGCAAGGTGAAAAAGTCGCCTATGCTATGAACAGTGCAATTGCTGGATATGCAAAGAATGGGTGTAATGTGATTGTGGATTATATCGCATATGACCAAGCATGGCTGAAAGATTTGGAAAGAAAATGTTCTGAATTTACCACTTATTATGTTGCAGTAGAAATTCCTTTAGGAGCCCTTGAGCAACGAGAAGAAGCTCGAGGTACATCCCCAAAAGGGCATGCAAGAAGTCATTATTTTTCTGTATATGGTGATAAAAAGTATGATTTAATCGTCAATTCTGGAACTAATTCCGCTGCACAGATTGCTCTTGAATTAAAACAGTTAATAGAAAGATAGAACATAACTGCAATAAAAATTTACTCTCAATCAGATTTACTAAAAAATTTTTTGCGAATGAACTGGATTTAGTGGCGTCTCCTAGTCGATTCTTTTAGAACGTTTTGATTTAGAATCACCAAATACTTTTTTGTGCCAAAAAGCTTTCTTATTATCAAAAAACCAGCTTTTATTATCTTTTGTTAAAAATCGCTGAAGTTGCTTCATATCTATTTTATATCGATAAAATAACCCTATTAAATCGTCTAAATCTTGATCATGAATCTGGTCTGAGCAGATATGCAAATATAACTCTCGTCCTGCCGCTGAAAGCTTTTCGATACATTTAATTTTTTTTAACCAATCAAAAAAAGCATCCTCATCTTTAAGACAATAAAAACGAACACCTCTGCAAATTAAAATATTTTCTCTATCTTCCATCATTTTTGTCCTCTAATACGACCACCTGGAACAGTATTTTCATAATCTCCATTTGGTTTTTGAACATCCCAATGAGGGCAACCATGTCCACTATGACCAGAAGGAATCCAAATATTTCCTTTTCTATCTGGCCAACCATATCCTCGTCTGTGTCTCACCTTTTTGCCATCCCAATTTTTCTTGGGAATAAATCCATCATTTTCAGTTGGCTTTCCAGGAGCCTGTGCATCCTGAGCATCCTCATATAGAATAGTATCTTTTAGCTGTCGCGCAATAGTATCAATATCAAAATGCAATTGATAATAAGTTCGCGTATTATCTACAAAACATTTAATAATGCACCCAACAGCCGCCCCTAACGCAACGCCACCTGCAAGCGCAATAGGGCCAAAACATCCTCCAATTGCTGTTCCTGATGTGATTGTGGGGCCAACAATAGTTCCTACACTTATAAGTTCAGGAAGCGCCATATTATGCGCAATAATCCCATAGTTGCCCACAATATAGGTATGATCATGTGCAAAATTCCATAGACTCATACTCAATAAAAATGATAATCCAACTTTTTTTACCATATTCATCGGTTACAAATTTTATCCAAGGAAGAAAAGAAATCTTCTGCCTCTATAGCCCACTCTGAAATATTTTGACCATCTTCTGTTATGGTTTCTCTTGGATAATCAATAAATTGATAACAATTATATCTATCAAAATCAGTAAGTTTTAATGGTTTATGTTCAACTGTTTCATCGATTAACAAAGAATTTTGTAAATAAATGATATCTTTATCTTTATATAAATTCCACGTTTCTATTGATGGGTATGTATCCAAATTTTGAACATTTACCACAAGACAAGAGAAATTTTGCTTCTTAAGTCTATCCAACCCTTCCTTCCATTGCTCAAGATAATCCTGTAGCTTCCAATTTTCTATCGTCATTACAAATCGTTCAAAAAATTCTCCTATTGTTATGCGACCCCAATATGATAAAAAACCATCAACTATCTCCGGTTGCTTAGAAATTACTTCAATATTAAACTGTCTCATTCATCAATCCTTTATCCTGTTGCCATTTTTATCTAAAGTACCTATTCGCCTATTTTTTCTATCAAACTCTTTCCACACCCCACCATTATGCGCATCTCGATCAGGAGTAATAATACTATTTCCTTTTTTAAACTTTGGCTTACCATGCGCATTGAACCTTCCTTCTTTAGTCTCAGCATAACCCCATTCTTTTGCTTTCCTTCGCGCTTCATCGTTGGTCAGCCCACCAAGGTTATCGAATTTTTCTTTTACGCTCTCAGCTTCTTTATTCAAAGTTCCATCTTTTAATTGCTGAGCAATAGTATCAATATCAAAATGCAATTGATAATAAGTTCGCGTATTATCTACGAAACATTTAATAATGCACCCAACAGCCGCCCCTAATGCAATGCCTCCTACAAGCGTAACAGGGCAAAAACATCCGCCAATTACAGCTCCTGATGTGATTGTTGGTGCAACAATAGTTCCTACACTTATAAGTTCAGGAAGCACCATATTATGCGCAACAATCCCATAGTTGCCCACAATATAGGTATGATCATGCGCTACTTCAAGTGCATATACTTTTAAAGGCTTCTGCATTAATGTTATAGCATGTACTGTAACAGAGTCATTATATAGTGATAAAAGTCGATCGCCTGCACGAAGCTTGCATGCAGAAATAAAGCGATTCCGCTGGATAGAATAGAGCTCTTGGCTCGGCGTACAAAGAATATCATTTTGGCAATTGGTATCGAATGAGATTCGAATAAAACAATTTGATTCGCTCGCGCCAATATGCATTATCGCGTTATTTTTTATGACGTGATGCTGTTGATTAAAACTTGAAACCCACAACAGTTCCTTCGATGAATTTCTATAAAGCTGCTCAATCGGACATGATGTGTCGCCTCGCTTTATTTTTGTGAACGCTTCAAATCCATGCGCACCAAGAATATGGGGCAAAAAAATCATGAAAAAAATAACGATCTTCATTCCGAAATCCAGTGTAAAAAATTACACGGATTCTACTATGAATAAACGCATCTGTAAAAACTCAATCGCTAAAGCAAGACAGAGCAATTTCTCTTAATTTTAGAGCTTTTTGACCATATTTTTCCGTGCTTCTCGGCAACTAAGATTCGAAAAGCTTTCTTTATTTTTTTCTATAAAGGCATACACCGCTTTTGGGTTTGTTTTTGCATATTCTCGCAAAGCCCATCAGACAGCTTTTCTTATAAAAAAATCTTTTTCTTGAGCATGCTGCAAACAAATGTTGAAAAGTCTTTCTTGATCGGTATTTTCTTTGAATTTATTTTGACAAATTATCACGGTACGCCGTATCCATATATCAATATCATCAGACCATCTTTCTAAAATAGGCCATATAGTGGAGGGATCTTTTTTTAAAAGAGCACCCACAAGATGTATTGCTATATCATCCACAAAATCCCACCAGGCTCCTTCTTTAATCATATGCTCAAATAATGGCAAAGAACCCTGATCGATATATTCGGAATAGGCGCGGGCAATATCAATCGCAGCATACTTTTCTTCTCGGTGAGGCTGCGCCCATAGCTCTTTAATAGTATCGAGATATGCCGCTTGATCTTGGATTGGATAATTTTTGATTGCTTGTTTTACTATAAGACGACGTTATGGGGCTCTAATGCCATGAAATGGCATTGTCGTTTTCATATAAGCAGCCATTGCTAGAGCGTTTTTTTGATCTTCACGACGTAAAAAACATTCATGTATAAATGTAATCATTTGATTTTTCATATTCCACGCACATTTAATGATATCTCTCCCAGGCTTCGCGTAAAGCTTCCTCCGTCGCCAAACCTGTTCTTCGAGCTCGAAAAGCGAACTAGAAGGCTATGGCGGACAGGTCGCCGGGCACAGCAATCGATTATTTTAGAACTTTTATTTATATTTCATTAACTTTTCTTCAAGCAGGCTCTTGCTCAAATCCCCTTCAAAAGGTAATAAGAATTTTTTCATTTGAGCCTGCACAAATCAATAATCTCTTGTATCGCTTCTACAATTACTTCCGGTTTATCAACATTAACCATATGACTACTATTTTTTGCTACTATCTGCTTCGCCTTAGTTGAAAGAGAAACAAGCTGCGTTTGATACTGCTGCCATTGGGGGTCTTTATTTGTCTGCTCGGCAGTAATTACAATAAGAGGCTTATGCACAAGAGCATTTTTCGATTGTTTTAATTGAGATAGGCTTTCTTTTAAATAAGCCATTTCATTATCACGAGCTTTGAGAGATTTAACCGCTGCCGCCTTGGCAATAATGGTCTCTCGCAATTGCTGGGGCATGAGTGATGAAAAAAAGGGGGCAAGACTTTCTGCCATATAGCATCTGCTTATGCCTGCATAATGAGAAAAAGCACTATTCAAAAAATAATTTTTGCATCGGCCAATAATATTTTTACTTGATAAATCTTCTTCAAAATTCTGATCTTCATGGCAAGCATCAATTAAAATAAGACCAGCAACTTCTTCTGGGTAGGTATTTGCATAAAGCCGCATATTAGCACCTCCAAATGAATGCCCAACCAAAATATATGGAGACTTGATCTCCACAGCGTGCAAGAATTCATGTAACTCGATAATAATGTGCTTGCTCGTACGCGGATTGATTCCAGAATCACTCCATCCATATCCTGGACGATCAAAGCTTACTACGCGCGCCACTTTTGAGGCTTCACTTTGTATAAGATTCCACCAATTAAGATCAGCGCCAAGGCCTGCATCAAGAATAACAGTTGGAGCCTTTTCCCCCATCGATACATAATGAATATTCCTACCATTAACATGAACAAATTGGCCCGGAGGAGGATACTGAAAATAATCATACGTAGTTGCTATATATTGGTACAAAATCCCAAAAAATAGCAAAAAAATGAGCAGTAGAATAGATAGAAACAAAATATGCACAATTTTATTCATTACCAAAATCGTTTCTTTCCAAATGAAGTTCATAACCCAGATTTTAGATACTTCTTCCCCCGTCGCACTAAAGTGCTATAGCGGACACAGCAAATGCCATATCGATAAAATGTGGAATTGAGAATTTTATAGAATCATTTTACTTATTCTAAAGGAAACGATAGCCTTCATTTCCTTTTCATGCTAGAAATACTTAAGCACAAAATCCAGCCGTTTATTAAGGATAACTATGAAAATATTAAGAATAATATCCTCATTTTTTTTATTTGTACACCTTCTCTCTATTGCACAAACAAAAACTATACAACTTATACCACCCAATTTAGATGATGCATCTATTGTGATAAAAGGAGCTTGTGATCGTCCTCGAAGAAAAGAGGGAGTAAATATTTCTATTGAAAACAAGAATGATAAAACCATTTTGCATTGCTACGGCCATGGAGGATTCGGTTTCACAACTCTTTTTGGCTCAATTCAAGAAGCACTCGATCTGTTTTTAAAACAAGATCTTACGCCTTCAAACTCTATACGAATTATTGGATCGGGCTGCATGGGATTAACTCTTGCCATTGAACTATACCGACTTGGCTTTACCAATATCTCAATATCGACCAAAGAAAAATATAACATTCCTTCTTGGAGGGCTGGAGGCTTTTTTGATCCTGGAACTGGTTCTGAATCTTCTTCTCAAGAGAAGTACCATTTAAATTTAGGAATTAAAACATACAAAACATTACTAGAGATAGAGCAAGATAATCATCCCTACTTAAGTTCAAAAGTCGCTCGAAGATTACCAATCTATTATCCCGCAGAAATTGAATGCGGAGTAGAAATTTTAGAAAAAATGGGCTTTGTTCCTAGAAGTGAAATAGTAACCATTGACTTTGGTAATGGCGTAAAATATGGAAATTTCAAAAAGCAGGATACATACTTTATTGATATAAGCTTGCTCATGAATGAACTTTGGCACCACATTAAAACATTAAATATCCCAGTAGTTTACGAAGAAGTCACTTCCTTTGACAGCTGTAAAGAGTCCGTCATATGTAATTGCACGGGTGTTGGAAGTAAAAAATTAAACAATGACACCTCCATTCAGCCTGCACGGGGACACTTTTTTATGCTTAAGGCATATGGTCAATCTTTAGATTATTTATTATTCACTAAAGTTCTGCAGAAAGATAAGCTTGAATATATTTATTTCTTTCCAAAGCAAAGTTTTTTTAATGAATCAGGGGAATATGCTTGTACTGGTTTGATGGGAGGAACTTTTATCCCTTGCGATCACTTACAAGTAAATGAATTACAAGAGCTCGATCAAAAAGAATTTGAAAAACTAGCAAATAGAACACGGGATTTTTTCTATAAAAATCAAAAAACAACGATTGAATCGACAAATTAATTGCATCCCACAGCCGAATATTTTAGAACCAATCTTTAAAAAATTAGATAGCATTTTTACGTTCAATTTCTTTTATAAGTTGCTTAAGACCAATATCATCCTGAAATTTGTGGCACTTCGCTCTTTTGATTTTTTTATTGTTTTTAAAAAAATAGATTTTTAGAGCAGACCAAGATAGATGCTTATTGCAATTATTCACTTACTTTATCTTCATGATAAAGCTTAATTGCTTTCTGAACCTTTTGTATGTATTGGGCTGCTTTTTCTAAATGATTTTTATCAATTAAAATACAATCTTCTTTTTTTGGGCCAACAGCTTGCATTTTTGCAGCAAGTGCAAAATCTCTGAAATCCCTGCCACTATATTGATCCATTTTGCCAATATTTTCATCAATATACGCTTTGGCTTCTTCGGAAAGTTTCACACGGCTGGTAAGTAATTTTTCTAAAAAAAGCTCTTTGCGAAACTCTGCTGTCTGAGGTGGATTAATAATGATACCTCGCGCAAGCATTCTACTTTTAATGTGCGGTGGCAGCTTATCTGCTCGATCCAATATTCCAATAAGAAAAAATTTTTTATTCCCATCTTGCTTATCTAGAAATGTCCACAATGCTTTTGATGTAGCGTCTGTATCGTAATGTTCACTATCATAATGCTTAAGAAGTTGATTCAGTTCATCTAAAATAATAACCGTCTCAACATCTTGTCCCACAATCGTATCAAGCGTATTGATAATCTTATGAGATGTTGCATTTCTTCCCTTTTCTTCAAAATCTGATGGAACAAAGTATTTTGGCATCCACTCAGATTTAAATGCGACAGCTTTTGCCAGCGTTGATTTACCCACACCATGCTTTCCAATAAAAAATGCATACCGAAATTTTTCATCATTTAAGTACTCTGGATCCTTCAGATGCTTTACGATTTTATGTACTTCGGAAGGTGCATATTTATACGCAAGCTCCATATCAGAAATCGTGGCGCCAAAAATTTCACGAGCCTTTTTATTCATTTCATCCATAGCAAGGCAATAAAAAGAAGAAATAAAAAATAACAATGAAACTGCTTTTTTTATCTGCCTAGATAACTGCTTACTTATCATGGTAAAATCCCTAAAAGATGTAAAACTTATATTCGTGTTCGATTATCCTCTTTTTTGACCAAAAATCAAGTAAAATAAAGGAGTTTTTAAGTGAAATACGGAAGAGATCCCCGATTCGATGAGATAAAATAATGTTTGATAATAACAAGCCTCAAGCCCTTATTATTGCAGAAGAATTAATTTATAAACCTGCAGGTTTATCTATTGAAAACATATTACTCGAATCTGAGGGAGAAGCGTATAGCGCTTGCCAATTTACACTCAACAATCGTCTCATAAAATTTAGATCTGGAAAAATCACCCCTACAAAAAAGGGTCAATTTGTAACATTTTGGAAACGCTCTGAAGCCGGGCCTATTATCCCATATGATGCTAAAGATCACTTCGATTTTCTTATAATAAGCGTTAACACAAAGACTTATTTGGGATACTTTATTTTTCCCAAATCCGCATTAATTCAGTATGGTCTGGTATCAAAAGATGGAAAAGGTGGGAAACGAGCTATCCGCGTTTATCCTCCCTGGAATCAAATGGATAATAAACAACCTAAAACAACTCAACTATGGCAATTAAAATATTTTTTTGAGGTAGATAAACATCAGCCTCTTGCTACTGCAAAAATTTTCAAGTTATTTAACTGAAATTATATCTTGATTAAAAAAATCTCAAAATTAGTGGCATCAATCATCTCAACCCCCATGCTTCGCAAACTGCCTACGCAGGGCACGGCAGGCCTCGCGTAAAGCTTCCTTCGTCGCCAAACCAGTTCTTCAATGCTCAAAAAGCGAAGTAGGAAGCTATGCCGGGCACCGCAATCAGCCTGCCCACCGAAGCTTTACGCAAAGGAGGGACTATTTTAGAACTATTAAAATATCAAAAGGCATTCTAATTTAGATTATTTAGTTTCTTGAGCTTCCAATAAATTCATAAGCCTCATTGCCCACATATCTTCATAATTTACTTTAAATAAACTAATTATTCGTTCAAGCCAGCCTTGTTTATCTTTAATAAATTGAGGAATTTCCTTTGCATAGTCCTTATTCTTTAGAGCAGCATAAAATAAGGGAGACAGCATTTCATATTGCGCATATTCTCTATAGGTGACTAAAAATCTGCCAGGAGTTTTAATCACTTTTTTAGCTCTAAGAAACTTAGCTAAAGTGTATCTTATTTCTTTGCTTTGATATGCCAAATCAAAAAGTTGTGCTTTTTTTGTTTGTTTAAAAAAAGAGGGATTTATCTCAATATAGTAAGCTGTTGTATACTCTGGCACGTTATGCAAAATGACAATCTCTCTTTTACCAAACACTGATTGCAGCATTGAAAATAGGTTCTCTTTATGATTTTTAAGCAGCTCTTTTGAGATAACAACATGTACTTTATTTTTACTCACCTCTAAAATGGAATTATACTTCTCAATAGCTTCCTTCCATTGTATGGCACTTGGATTATCTTGCTCAAAATAATTTTCCAAATCAGCCAACCCTTTTTTCTTTTTTGACTCCAATAGAGCATTCAAAACCTGCACAAGAGTAATATGCGCTTCACCTAAATCATGATACAACTCTCTATATACTTCTTTTTCAGCATTAGGTTTAACTTTTCTGACTCGTAATAGAAGCTCATCTGAGAAACTTTTTAAAAGCGAAGCATTCATCATTAAGCAAAGTAATATAATGGATTTTCTCAATTTCTTACTCCTCATAAATTACCAAAATCGTTTCTTTCCAAATGAAGTTCATAACCCAGATTTTAGATACTTCTTCCTCCGTCGCACTAAAGTACTATGGCGGACACAGCAAATACTGTCGCCTTCAGTCTATCTTTAAAACCTAAAAATAAAATTAGATTTCAGTATTAATTTAGAAATTCCATTAAAGAAGCCCGCCGACCTGTCCTTCGTAGTTTTAACGAAGGATGGAAGCTTTATGCGAAGGGTAGATTTCCCCATTTCTTGTCTTTGTCATTCCAGTATCGAGTTGTTGTCCAAGAGAAAAACCTTTTATAACGTTTGAATAAATTCATCAATTCTTCTTCTGAAATAGCCATCTCATCAATAGGAACTTCGATATTTTTTTGGGAAAAAAATTCAAAAGTAATCCATGTATTGGAGTAACTTCCGCAAGACAAGCGGTTCAGTTTTATCTGAGATAAATTTTTCCACAAATATATTTTTGAATCACCACATTGAAATCCTTCAGATGACAATGTAAGTATAGCCTCTTCAGTTTGATTTCGTTTCTTATAAGCGTAATACCCAAAATATGCTGCCACCGCAAAACATCCCGCAGTATGAATTCCACCTATATTATATAAAAGTAGACGATCTCTTTTATCCTGCATTGATATAGCAGATGGTAGGAAACATGCATTAACAATTAGAGGAAAAATAGCATAAAATTTTGCGTAGTTTTTTTCCCATGGAGGTTTTTTATAGATATATATCTTCCCGTCAATTTCTTTCAACCCCAAATACTCTTCATTCAAAACAGCACAAGAATTGCTTTCTGCTTTTTTTTGAGGCCCAGCCCAAACGGTAACAGATGAAGTAAGCCCGCTCAAAAATAAACTAATAGCAAGTCCATAGCTAATTTTCATAGTACCTCAATAAAATTATTATTTTTATTATATAAACTCGGAGGAACTTCGCAATTAATCTCTAGGAGCATTAATTAAATTTAGTGGCGTCCCATAGCCGATTATTTTAGAACTTT
Organism: uncultured Pseudomonadota bacterium; assembly: GCA_964495945.1. Taxonomy (GTDB): domain Bacteria; phylum Babelota; class Babeliae; order Babelales; family Vermiphilaceae; genus JAJCZB01. The sequence continues at coordinate 213,424 of CAZBWL010000002.1, forward strand.
TATAGCATCAAAATTGATCTTTACCTGATCTTTTAAGTTCTTTAGCCAAGCAAACTTATTAGCGCTAGCTTGCCGCTTGACTGTAAATTTTTCATGTAAAATATGACGCTTAAATGTGTCAAAATTATACATGTGGGATAAAGCTAATCCCCATAGATATATTCCCCCTGCAGCTATCAAACTACTATAACCTACCCGTAATAACACTTCCCTAACATCTAAGATTTTCCCAAATCTTATCATCGCTGGAACCAAGGAAAATCCAATAGTCCCAGAAGCGAGAAACCCCATTTTCATGTATCTACTCCACAATTTGCCAATTGCGTCGTGATAGCTCAACACGAGATTATCAACGATAGCTGAATCCACTTCTATTGGATAAGCAGAATTATTATTTATTGTTATTTGATAAAGAGCATACCCAGGCAATACATTAAGTCCCCATTTTATCTTCTTAGTCTCAACCGATACGCAATCTTCTTCAACCACAGCAGTAAAAGCAATTGTGGTACTCAGCATGAACATTATAACATATTTTTTCACACAATCCCCCCTCTACACTGAATAGTTTCTACTCATAATGTAGCAAAAAAAGGGCACTTTTTACAGTGAAACTCGGGGGGCTTAAAAGCCCCCGCTTCTCTCTTTCTTCACAAATTTA
>CAZBWL010000003.1:0-49412 GCA_964495945.1 uncultured Pseudomonadota bacterium
AAAACATTCGCGTATAATTTAATGGCGAAGTCGGAGGCACGCAATACCTTTGTGCTTGGCCGTACAGGCCTGAAAGAAATGTGAAAATATAAAAAAAGATGAACCAAATATCTGGCGCTTGCCCGTGTAGGGCTGAAATACTTTAAAATGAGAGCAAGAAAAAAAGCAAATACGACATCTCTCTTATGAAACATAAGGAATTAATTAGAATGATCCACCAATCTTAAACCATCCACCATAATTAGCTAAGTTTGAATTTTTTTGTGGAAACTCAAAGAAGAAGCCTAATCCTGCAAAGCATCCGCCATGATCGCCATCCTGCAGAATGCCGACTGCAGCGTGGAATTTGTGGTTTAAAATACTTCCAGCAGCAGCAGTACATAAATCAAGATCATTTTCTTCGATACTTATGAATGTAGGGTCATTTGGAGCTTGGCATGAGATGGTACTTTCATTTGCGGTTGCTTGGATTGTCGTATCTTTAAATACGATGCTGCCATTTCCTGCAATACCAAAATCGTTAAGTCCTCCGCTGCATCCCGTGTTGAATGGGCTTTCAACAGGATTTCGAGGGCGTACATATTCGCCGCCATTTCCATACAGATCGTACCCAATTTCAAATTCAAATACTTTTACATTAATACGCCACCCAAATGAAAAATCAAAAAATCCAAAAGGACGGACCTCAGATTGAAGCGTGAGAACATTTACTCCCGGTACTACTTCTCCTGGAGCGCTGTTTCGTTTGGTAAAGAGCATATAACGGCTGAATGGCTTATTTTTTAAATCGTATGTCCGGTAGGATCTATTGCGAATTAAAAATGTTCCTTCAAGATTGGCATACAAGGTCCACGCTAAGCGGGATGGATTTCGATTGAGCAAAATTTGCAAGTAGGCCGCAGCGCCCAGACCAACATGCTTATCAAGGCCAACCATAGGAGCAAAGAGATATTGTGGATCCTGGTGGGGTGCCGTTGGGAATGTGAGGGACATTTCGCTTGCAAGCTGAAAATAGTCGCGATGCATAAGCGAACGGCCGGCAGTGAGCTTAATTTTTTCTGGACGAATGAGCGATTTTTTACACGGTGCCCATTTTCCATAGCACCAGCTGCATTGATTGAGAGCAGAGATAATGTCTGGTTGAACGCCTAACTCTGTCGTCGTGGTGTGCATATCAAATTGACGAAGATTAAGATTGTTCTCTACGAGCGTTATGGGTACTTCTATTCCGATTCCCCATCCATTAAGAGGCTCAAAATCGAACATTTTGCCCACATCTTGATTGTACATCAGCGTAAAGCCGATCTGTTTTTGAGATGGGCAGATTGAAAACTTGCCGCTAAAATCGCTTGCAAGCCCAAGCCATTCTGCTCGAATATCACGATCACGAACAAGCTCTGCGCTTGTATTATCTCCAGCTACACAAAGTTCATTTCTTCTATTTGGTAAAAAATAGCGTGCAACTTTTTCGCGTGGCCGCGATGCTTGAGCATATGGAATGAACTGAAATGCTCCGCCCCATGATCCTTTTTTATTATAGACAAAATTGTGCCACATCTGCTGGTTCATTGCGATATAGAATGATGCCGGGCGGGTAAACATAAATGACCGAGCAAAGACTTCTTGCGGCTCAGCATGGACAAAGAGTGAGTATGAAAAGCAAAGGATATAAGCGGTTTTCAATACCGATTTATTCATTAACTGTTCCCTTTGTTGAGTTCGTTTCTAGCTTACGCAGAGTTTTTCAGTTTTACAAGGGCCGATGATAGAGAGATGCAAATTAGCTTACAAATTCTATAGCTTTGCTCACGGAGGCATTATCATATACAAGGGCTGAGATTGCGTTTGTCATTTGGATGGCATGAGGTAATGTGTGTTGAAATATATTTCGTCCTACTGCGACTCCTGCAGTGTGTCCTTCATGAAGCTGGCTATGAATGAGTTGTAAGAACATCTCCTCCTGTTCAATTTTTTCGCCTCCTGAAATAATAACCTTTGTGTTGCCCGCAGCTTTTACTACGAGATTGAGATCGGATGTTTTTTTAACTGTTGGCATTTTGACTTTGACAATATCAGCACCCAAAGCGTTTGCGGCACCGGCGGCACCAGCAATGATATGAAGATCGGTGTCATGTTGAACTAATGCGCCTCGGGGATACATCCAAATCATTGCAAGGAGGCCCTCTTTATGAGCTTCAAAAATTGATTGAGCGGCAAAATGCATCATACTGTCTTCAAATTCACTTCCCAAATAAATAGTTACTCCTATTCCTACGAAATTAAGATTACTTTGCTTCTGAATGTGTACTACGTCTTTGACGTTCCATAGTTTGCCGCTGATGGGATCTTTGCCGGCAGAAGGGACCAAGTTTGTTTTGCTATTAAGTTTTGCAATATAGGGAATATCAGGGTATTGACCTCCGTAGCGGGCAATGAGCTCGAGTTGGCTTGCAAGTGCACCAATACGGCCATGTGATCCGATCTTAAAAAAGTGTTCAGGATTAATCGCCTCAAGAGGCTCATCTCCATCAATAAAATCATCGTTAAGATGTTCAATTTTTTGATCACACGCAAACACAAAAATTCGTTCAGTGTTTTGTGTAATGATATTCATATTATTGATGTAGGTTGATTTGTGAGACGGTGGTACATCAGCTGGTACAAAAATGGTGGGTGCCATATTTTTTCTCCTTATTAGATTGCTCGCTCATGAATGACCATCTTTTGCATGATAGTACGAAGAGCTGGCATTGCAATAGTGGAAGCAAACGCATTGGGGCAAGCGGGTTCAATAATCGACACAAGAATTACGCGCTTATACGATTTTTTTTGCAAAATTGCACCTGCTGTGTAGATATTTTTATCAGGATTGTAGTGGCCGTGCTCAAGCATATGAGCGCTTCCTGTTTTTGTCATGATGTCAAACCCTTCCATGCGTGCTCGCCACCCTGTTCCATGCTCCGTAGTCTCTCTCATAATATCTTTTATTGTTTCGATGGATTCTTTTTTATAGAGAGGTTCTTCTGAGATTTGAGAGTTTTGAGACATGCAAAGCCGAGGATGAACGGTATGTCCATCATGAGCAATCAGGCAAAATGCTTTTGCAAGCTGAAGAAGCGTTGTGGCAACTTCATAGCCATAGGATAATGAAAGCAATGATTGTGCAGACCATTTGCTTGGAGGTGGCAAGAAGCCAGCCGCTTCTGCAGGCAGGGGAATTGCTGTTTTTTGCCCAAAGCCAAGTTTTTTATAATGTTCGTATAGAAGATGTGGACCAAGACGATGTGCAATGAGAGCTATGCCGATATTATTTGAGAATGCAATGACATCTTTAAATGAAATGATGCCATGGGGCTTCCATGTTGTGATTGGCCTTCCAAAAAGTGTACATTCAGTTTTGTTTTTGCAATCGATTAATTCGTCTGGTTGTACGACACCCTCTTCAAGAGCAGCGAGCGCTGCAAACACTTTTATAATCGATCCAAATTCATGTTGATCCGCGATAGCCGCATGTTTTGTTTGGCTTATATTAAATCCTTGGTCAGAAGGAAGAGACGTTGGAACTGACGAAAGTGCAAGAAGATCGCCATTATCAGGATTTATGATAAGAGCCATCGCTTTTTGAGCAGATTTTTCTTTGCAAACCTGCATGAGAATATCATCAACAAGAAATTGAAGATCGGCATCGATTGTAAGTTGAATCGATTTGCTTGCAAATCCATGAGCATGGAGCTGTTTTTCGAAATAAAAATAGCCAGATCGAGCATCTTTTTCTAGTGAAAAAAGGGTGGGAGATCCTGAAAGTTCTCGATCGTATGTATATTCGATTCCGGCTTTTCCGCTGTTTTCTATATTGGTAAATCCTATAAGGGCAGCGGCAGATGGAATGGGATAAAAGCGACTGCTTTCAGTTAAAAAATGAATATCGTGTATATGAGCGTCTTTAATGTGAGTCTGTTCTTCAAGAGAAAGTCGGCGCTTGATAAACATAAAGTGGCTTTGCTTTTGATTCTGGTATCTTTGTGCTGCATCAGGAAAATGTGCTGATAAAAAATCTAATATTTCTTGATGGCGTGTTATTTGATACGGAATGATAAATGCAGAAGAGCATGCCTTATTAGTTGCAAGAGGCTGACCATGCCTATCAAGAATGGGTGCTCGTTCGGGATACTCTGAAATAGAAATCCGATATTGCTGTGATCCGAGTGAGCTGAAAAATTGAGAGTTAAGAACTTGTATGACAAACAGATTGAGTATAATAATACCGTAGCAACCAATAAAAAAAATGAATAAAAGAATAGCACGAAGCTTAAGCTTATGATTTCGTATCATGATAATGAAGCTGTTTTAGTGAAATGGGCTTAAAATTGAGCTCTTGTTCAGCAAAAATCTGAATATTTTTTCGATTTTGTAATGCAAAAAGATCGTTTGTTTTTGTTTCTTTTTTTTCTTTGAGGGCATTGGTAAGCTGCTCATTTTTTTGTTTTTTGAACGATTCTTTCATATAGAGCATGTGCCTATGAATGTGTAAAAATAAAAAACAGACATGCACTCCGATAAAGAGGAGAATAAAGAAATTTTTTTTCATGGATTATCTCCTTTTTTTGAAGATGTACCATAAGTGAAGGGTAAAATGCTAGAAAAAAAGCCCGAGCTTTATGCCCGGGCCTTGGTATTTTGCGATTTTAATTATAAAAATGGAATCCAGTCATCGTACGACATAACCGAAAGTGCATAGGCTAACTTGAATGGATTGAGTGTTAATTTATCATAGAGCTTGAGGCGAATAAGCGTTGTAATGATTTTTGCGCAGGCAACGCCAGCAACAAGAGGATTATTCTTAGACGCAAAATCACCGCCTACATTTTCCAACCGTATTGCCTTATCTGGATCAGAAGACTCTTTTATAGTTTTAACGATTAGTTTATGACCTAAAAGCCCTGCAAGCAGCGTAGTTATAATCTTATCCACTTTTCGAAATGCATTAATCTGCACATCGGTAAATTTTTTGTCCCCGTAGGTTTGTTTTTCCGATAGGATTAAAGCATTACTTAGAAGTAAGCTTGCGCTGAGCAGATATGGAATGAAATATTTCATGGCGTCCCTCTCTTTTGATGCGTATTATTAATACTCTTGAGGACAGTATAACACAATTACCAGTCGTAAGTCATACCAAAATGTATTTGGCTTTCTTTTTCACCGGTACGCGTATCAAGCTTAAAGCCCCAATCGATACGTACAGGCATTGGCTGAAGCATGCGTATGCCAAATCCCACAGCATGTCGATAATCAAAATTATTGCCCGTAACAAGCCCTTGATTAACCATCTGCGTTGTGACGTATGGATTGTCCCATCCAGCGCCACCATCATAAAAGACGACACCTTTGAGAGTCATATCTTGTGTGATTGGAAAAATCATTTCAGCATTTAAAAAGAATGCCTTTTTGCCACCAATAGTATCGCCAAGGAATTTAGGGCCGATTTCACCGTAGTTAAATCCACGAACAGTAGTGTCGCCTCCAATATGATAAAGTTCACCAAATGGAATCACTTTATTGCCAAATGGTGAAGAGAGGCCAAAGAACAGTTTTAATTTAAAAACAAGATCGTACTCATTAATCAGGGGTGTAAACCATGTATATTCAAAAAATGCTTTCGCAAAACCAAGTTTACGCTTTTGTATATCACCTTGAATACCGCTCAGCTCGAAATCAAATGATGGAACAGCTACTTTACCGCTTGCTTTCCATTTGTGTCCTCTGCTGGCATGAATAGGGTGATTGCGTTTATCTTGCTCTAAATGAGTAGCAAGCCATACATAGCCGCCGGGTGTGAACTCCTGCTTTAAAATTTCGCGATAATCATGATTTGCTTGGAGAATAGTGACGCCTCTTGGTATATCTTGTAGCGCAAAAGAGAGAGGCTGCGGCGGTTCATTATATTTGAGGCTATCAAGACCAAGGCTAAAGAGTATTTGGCTGTTATTAAAAAAGGCCCACGATGGATTTGTGATAAATCCCACTGTACATGCTCCTCCTGTGATGCGTGCATGTATTGATCGTGCAACATGACGAAGCTGATCATACGAAGGGCGTTTGTGGTAAATATCCATAGCGCCAGAAATTGGCTTATCAAATAAGAATGGTTGCGCAAGATGGAATGTCGCTGTTTGTTCGTCTTTAGCCCAACTTCCTTCAAGATTTACAACAGTGCCTGTTCCAAACAAATTTGAATCGGCTAATCCGCCTTTTACACTTAATCCGGATAAAACGGAGTTGATCGCTTTGCCTGATCCTCCAAATTGAAGCTGAATATTGGCATGCCCAGTTTTTGCTTCTTTAACGATCAGATCGAGATCAGCTTCTTCATCGTTGAGGCGTCGCACTTTCCAGTTTACGCCATCTTGGCGATCGAAATATCCCATACTCGCAATATTATTTTTGGAGTTGTCCATTGCTCCTTGTGTGATAGGGCCTCCCTCTCGCAGAGGAATGCGGCGGCGGATGACCTTGTCTCGCGTTTTTTGGTTTCCCTTAATAGTAATACGATTAAGAGAAATTTTGTTGCCTATATCGGAAATAAAACTAACGTTAACAGTTTTTGCATCTTCATCGACAGTGACTGCTGGCTCAATGGATGCAAAAATATAGCCAAGATTACCCCAGAGAAATTCCATCTGTTTGATGGTGTTTGCAATTCGATCGCGTGAATAATATTGGCCGGTTTTGACGGGAATATTGGCACGTAAAAATTCTTCTGAAACGATATCGTTTCCTGGTGCGCTTACTTCCTTAATGGTATATTGTTCTCCCTCTTCTATTTCAAAAATCAATGTAAGAATATTACTATCTGTTTCAGGCTCTACGCGAACATTCAGAACCTTGGCATGAAGATACCCACTATTTTGGTAAAATTGCTCGATTAAATGCTTATCAAATTCAAGGCGCTCTGGATGGAATGTTCCTGTTTTATCGAAAAAGCTTGCGATCCACTCTTCACGTGTAGCTAAAATACCTTTTAATGTTTTTTCACTATAGATATTATTTCCCTCAAATCGTATGCGACGAATGCGAGACTTTTGCCCTTCATTGAAATTAAAATGAGCGGTAGCGTTTCCTTCTGAATCGATAGTTACACTCGTCTCAATCGAAACATTTTGATATCCTTTTTCGAAATACAATTTTTTAATTTGATCAGCGAATACCTTAAGCTCTTCAGCATCAATGGCAGGGATATCAAGATTTACTTTTTTGCGAATTTCAGATTCAGAAAGGTGCTTGTTTCCTTTAAACTCTACCTCTTTAAGAGGCGATTTCTCTTCTACAATAATATACAAATCAAGTTGATCGGGCTCTACAAGATCGCCAAATATACTAATGTTTCTAAAACGCTTTAGCTCTTGATACAGTCGCTTAATTGTTTGTCCAGATTGTTCAATTTGCCCATTTGGTAGCAAAACTACCGCATGCCCCGCCTGATACGGTATATAGTTGAGCAACGCTTCATTCGATATCGTTTTATTGCCCACTATGTGGACGTTGCGTATGATTCGCTGAGCTTGGATAGGAGCAGATTTTTCTGCTTGAATTTCTTTGTGAGCTGGATCATCAGCTCGCAAAGGGCAGACAAAACTAATAACAAATAGAATGACGAAACAACGTCTTGCATAAGCGGCTATCATCTACAGGCTCCTGCTTTTTCCCTGCTGCGAAAGTGGGAGAGGGCATGAAGGTTAATTTTGTTTGAGCAATGAGTGCAATATAGCTATTTTTTTTCCGATTGACTAGAGTGATTCTGCTTTTTTGAGTAAGCTAAAAAAAGAGCAAAAGATTGTACTAAGCGTTCAACTAATAGGTTTTTATGATAACACTACGTAATTCTCTAACTGGAAAAAAAGAACAATTTATACCTAAAGTTGATAAAAATGTGACGATGTATGTGTGTGGAATTACGCCATATGCTCCTGCTCACATAGGGCATGGAAGAACCTATGTTTCATTTGATCTGTTATTTCGACTGCTTCAATTTTTGGGATATTCTGTTACGTATGCACGAAATTTTACGGATATAGATGATAAACTTCTTAATAAAGCGCGAGAGCTTTTTGGCGATGCATTTCGTTATCAAGAAATAGCTGAGGATGTTATTGATCAGTATCATAAAGAAATGGGACTTCTTGGATGCCAATCGCCGACGCATGAGCCGCGCGTTACTGAGAACATTCCTGCGATTATTACCTTTATTAAAGAGCTGATCGCTGCTGGTCATGCATATGAATCGGGCGGAGATGTCTATTTTGCCGTTAACACGTTGCCATCGTATGGCGAACTTTCAAAGCAACAGCTTGATCAACTACGAGCGGGGGCTCGCATCGAAATTGGCGAACATAAAAGAGATCCGTTAGATTTTGCATTATGGAAGCGCGAGAACGCTGGGGAATTTTGGGATAGCCCATGGGGTTCAGGTCGGCCAGGATGGCATATTGAATGTTCTGCATTGGCTTCAAAATATCTTGCAGATCAGATTGATATTCATGGGGGAGGAAGAGATTTACTTTTCCCTCATCATGAAAATGAAAAAGCACAATCAGAGGCAAGAGCTGGGCACCCATTTGCTCGATATTGGCTGCATAGTGGGCTTGTAAATATTGATAAAGAAAAGATGTCGAAATCGCTTGGAAATATTCTGGGACTTACGGACATTTTCAAAACATATGACCCGATGGAGCTGCGTTTTTATTTTCTATTGCATCATTACCATTCGCCATTGGAATTTTCATGTGCAGAATTTGATAAGGCATGCAAAAGCTATCGAAAATTATGCCGATTTTTCGAAACAGTTGTGCCGCAGGAATATAGCCTAGATGAGATAAGGCGTATGCCGATTGCTGCAAAAATGCTCGCTTTTTTAGAAGACGATTTGAATACAACAGGGATGTTTGGTGTTCTTTTCGAGCATCTTTCAGAGCTTGAAAAAGATTCAAAGCAAGCTCAGGCAGTATTATATATTCTGCAATACGTTCTTGGATTAAAAATGGAGCTTGTCCCAGAAAAAAAGAGTGAGATTACTTCCGAAATACAGGCATTAATTGAGGAGCGCAATGAGGCGCGGGCTCAGAAAGATTGGAAGCGAGCTGATGCTATTCGAGATCAATTGAAAGAGCTTGGATATGAAGTGCAGGATACAAAAAGCTAAGTATGATCAAAGCCTATGTCTATGAGCTAAGACATAGGCTTATTTTTTTACTTTAAAACGGCTTCAATTTTCTCTTTTAATACGTTTTTGCTCATGTAGCCGGTTTCTTTGCCTTTTAATTCTCCATTTTTTATAAACAAAAATGTTGGTACAGAGATGACGCCATATTTTATTGAAAGCTCTCGAGCTTCATCCACATTTAATTTAACAAATTTATAGCTGATCATCTCTTTTTCAAGATCATCTACGATAGGAATCATTTGTTGGCACGGGCCGCACCAGCTTGCATAAACATCGACGATGACGGGCTTGCTTGATTGGATAACTTCTTTTTGAAAATTACTGTCTGTTACGGCAATAGGCATAATAAAATCCTTTTGAATGTTACTAATAATGATTAATCCAACTCATTTTTAGAGCGACCATTATTTTGTTCTGTCGGGATCTTAAAGCAAGGCTCATCAAGCTTTAATGATTTAATAGAAGGAAACGGTGCGCCTTTTTTGCGTAGATCCTTCTTTTCAAGGCCAGGGCAAAACAGGGTACCATCCTGACGTATTCCCGTAAGAGGCTTATCAATAGCATCACAGAAAATTTTTAATGGCTTTGTTGTTTTTTCTAAGCCTAATTCTAGCAAATATTCTACAGTGCTGCCACTGCGCCATGTAATACCAACTTGTATAAATTCTTTTGTTAGTGATGTGTTCAGCTTTTCATTGCTGTTGAGCCATTTATATATGCGATGTGGATGGGGAACGGTAATTTCTTTTATTTTTTGAAGTTCTAATTGTGCTGTTGTGAGATCTTCCATTGGATTAATGGTTAGTATATCTCCAGAAGTTTTGCTTGAGATATTTTTTGGCATTTCATAGAGAGATATTTTTGTGTGTGCACCGCGAGAAAAGCCAATTGAAATATTAGTGACATTAAAGGTATTGCCCTCTTGGCTTTCGAGAATACCCATGAAAATAGGCTGCTCTCCTTTAGGCTCGTCTCCTTTCCAGGCTACTATAAATGAGCATGCAATTATTAAGGAACATATAATTAATCGTTTCATACAATCTCCTTACTGTTAGAAATGATAGGTATCGTGTGAATCTTTATGATATGAAATATCATATTATTTTTATACATCTCCTGCAAAAAAGTTGAATAAAAGCGAATAGGACCGTATATTGAATTTAATGTAAGAGCAAATCATTATAGCGTATAAGGAGTCATTATGTTTGAACATGAATATTCAGGACGAGCGAGTATTACAAGTTTTATGTATGCGGTGTATGGCCTTATGGCGGGAGCGTTAGCTTTGACTGCAGCGACGGCCTTTTATATTGGAACGACTCCAAGTATTGTCATCTCCATATTCAATAAACCTTCATTGATTTGGATTATGGCGTTTGCGCAAATTGGACTTGTTATTGCATTGTCATCGATGATTCAGACGCTAAGTCTTGGTATGGCGCTTGCTATGTTTGTGCTGTATGCAGTTTCGGTTGGTGTGACGACATCGGTTGTTTTTATGGCTTTTACCACTGCATCAATAGTATCGACATTTATAGTATCTGCTGGGATGTTTGGCGGCATGAGCGTATATGGCTATCTTACAAGAGCCGATCTAACACGAATTGGTAGTATAGCAACAATGGGATTATGGGGTATTATTATTGCCATGTTTGTAAATTGGTTTTTACAAAACCCTATGGTTGAGCTGGTTTATTCTATTATTGGCGTTGTTGTATTTACATTACTTGCGGCGTATGATACTCAAAAAATCAAGCAAATGGGCCAGCAGATGATTGGTTCTGATGAAATGCTTAGTAAGGTTGCGATTATTGGAGCACTCGTATTATATTTAGACTTTCTTAACCTGTTTTTGATGTTGTTGCGTTTTATGGGGCAACGAAGAGATTAATCTTATTATATAAGGAAGTAAGTAATGAAAAAAACAGTTGCTCTTGTATGCTCTTTGCTAGTGTACAGCTACTCTTTTTCTGCTGATATGGACCTTCAGAAGGTTCAAAAGCTTACCGATGATCTTGAAGATTTAGCTGGCCTTGAAGATGAGGATAAAAAGCCTGAAGTGGAGTTGGAAAAAGAGTCCACAGCTCCTGATCCTGCGCTTGATGATATTCTTTCTGTGAATAATAATGAAGCGAAACAGAAGAGCGTTGACACGGAGATTTCTACTCAATCAGCGAAGCCTCAAAGTTCTATGGGTAGCAATCAGAATGATGCTCCGTTACTAGAAAGTTTGAAAAAGCTTTCTGATTCTGATCCAAAAGCCATGCCTCAAAAAAAACTTGAAGAGGCTGTAGATCAGGATACAGTTGTCGAGAATAAAGAGGACCTTGAGGATGATGCTATTGTGTCTAATTATGGACAAAAAAAGGTTTCTCTTCCTGCAAAGGATTTACCGCTTAATCAAGCTGAAGAATTGACGTTTGATATTGAGCAAAAGCGGCAAGATACTCTTACATTGGTAAAAATGGCAGTAGAGGAGCTTAGCAAGCGTCCATTAGATATCGCATGTAATCGATTTACTAACACTAAAGATTTTATAAAAGGTGATCTCTATATTTTTCTCTATAACACTAAAGGAATATGCCTTGCGCATGGAGCCGATTCTCAATTAGTGTGGAAAGATTTATATGAATTGAAAGATTGGGTAGGAACGCCAATTGTACAAGAAATTATCAAGACAGCAAAAGCTGGGGGCGGCTGGGTTACGTATGGGTGGCATAATGCTACAAAAGTTTCCTATGTCGAACTCGTTGAAAAAGAAGGACAGGCATATATTGTTGGATCAGGCTACTTTCCTCATTCAAAGGAAGAGGCGGTTGTTAATTTAGTGAAGGGTGGCGTAGCTCTTTTTGATAAGGTACAAAAAGAAGGACGTCCAGCAGATTGGGCTTTTAGTAGATTGAGTTATCCAAGTGGTGCATTTGTAACGGGGAATTTATATTTATATGCCCTAGACTTTACGGGTAAAATAATGGCTCAAGGAGAGCGGCCTGGGTTGATAGGATCGAATGCGTGGGATTATAAGGATGAGAACGGCAAGCTTGTAAATCAGGAAATCATAAAGCTGCTCAAAGGAAGCACAAAAGGAGTGTGGGTTGATTATATTTCAAAGCGAGCTCCAAAGAAAGCTTACGCAGAGAAAATAAAAGATAAAGATGGAACCGAATATTTTATAGCGTGTGGATATTATCCGGATGCTGATCGTCAGCACACTGTTGATTTGGTTCGAAAAGCATATCAATTTATGAAAACGCATGGTAAGGCCAACTCTGTACAAGAGTTTTCAGAGCGTCGAAGTGATGATTATCGGTATGGTGATTTATTTATAACAGTCTATGACCTGCAGGGCAAGGTTATTGCTGATGGCGGTAATGTAGATGATATTGGTCAAAATTTTCTGAACAAAGTGGATGAAGATGGATTGCCATACGTAAAAACAATGCTTAAACGAGCAAGTAAACAAGGCATCTGGATTAATTCAAAAATTAAGGGTTCATTTAAATCTACGTATGCTCAAAAAATTGATTTGGGAGTTGGGCAGTTTGTGATAGCTGCAAGCTATTATCCTATTTCTAAATCAGAAACAATGATTTTGTTGGTTCAAAGTGCAGCAAGTTATTTAAGTGCAAATACAAGAGAGCAGGCGTTTGGTATTTTTACCAAACAAAATGGTAGATTTAAACGGGGCGATTTAGAGCTTGTTGTCGTAGATACATCAGGATTGTGCTATGTGTATGGAGATGATTTTGATATCATCTGGAGAAATATTTTTGATCAGCTTGATGATAAAGGGCGTCCATTCATTAAAATGTTCATTAATGAATCTCAACAGGGGCCTGTCGTTATCAAAACTAATTTAAATAATGCGGCAAAATATAACTACGTTATGTCACTAGAAAAAGATGGCAAAACGTATGTCATCTCTTCGGGATATTATCAATAAATAAGAAATATAGACCATTAAAAACCCCTGGCATACACCAGGGGTTCTTTAATTTCAAGCTAAAGTGCAATCTTAGTAGCGAGGACCACGAGGACCACCACGAGATTGAAAGCGAGGCTTTGAATCTCTCGGTGCACGAGGCTTAGCTTTATTCACGACAATGGTACGGCCATCAAGCTCATGCCCATTGAGCTTTTCGATAGCATCTTCACCTTCAGCTTCAGAAGGCATATCGACGAATGCGAAGCCTTTTGAACGACCGCTGATTTGATCAACGATCACTTTAGTTGAAGAAACTGCGCCGAATTGCTCAAAAAGAGAACGAAGCGAATCTTCCGTAACCGAGTATGGCAAGTTGCCAACATATATATTCATAGAGACACTCTGTGTAAAAACGTTAAAAAATACTCCCTTTGAGTATCTCATGATCTGTAGTAAAAAGCAATCCAAACTTACTAAAAATGCTTTATTGAGCGTGCCAATCGTCACAAGAGGGGGTGATAAGGGGGGGGTGATAGGCTGGTTAGCGCGTTCAAGAGCAGGAAAATTAGCAGATATAAAGAACTATGATATACTGAAATAGGCTTTGAATGGATCTTTTTTATAGGTAAATGGAGGTTTTCCGTGAAACAGATAGCATCTTTCAAAACAAGTCGAATTAAAGGGCGTCCAATGACTCCTGGAGATTTCGACGATTTGCTTGCTATGTATCAAAATTCAGATGTTATGAAGACCCTTGGGGGCGTCAAAGAGCGAAGCCAGGTGCTTGAGAGTCTTGATCGTTTTATATCGCATTTTAACGATTATGGATATTCATACTGGCATCTTGAAGATCAAAAAACAGGTATTTTCGCGGGGCGAGCAGGGCTGCTTAATACCCATATTGATGGAAGAAATGTTGTGGAGCTGGGATATGCGTATCTTCCAGAGTTCTGGGGAAAAGGTATTGCTACGGAAGTGGGTAAGGAAATCATACGTATAGCGCTCTATGATCTTGGATTCAAGGAAATATTCTGTTTTACGCTTCCTGAGAATAAAGCCTCAATTCGCGTTATAGAAAAATTGGGATTTGTGTTTCAAAAAGAGTGCGTTTATAAGGGATTTGTTCATGCCCTTTATCGAATCTCAGTCCCGTAATCATAATCATAATCAATATTTTTCAAAAATGGCTCAAGATCGAATGCTTCTCCCTCTGGCACATGCTGAGGTATATTAGGTATATTGAATAGAAGCTCTGTTGTCGAAGAAGTAGTTTGGTCTGGAATTGTTTGCTTTTCATTAATATAATTTGTTATAGGGCATTTCTTTTTTTTTCTTTTGCGTACCCCTTTTTCTTTTTGTTGATCTACTTTCCAGGAGCGTTTATATAGCCATTTGCGAGGTCCAGATTCTATCATTTTCCCGCAATCGTTTGCATGTTCAGTGTATGCTATTTCAGAAAAATATTTCTCGCATTTGAGACAAAACCCATGTTTATCTGCAAGATGTGCATAGTATGAATACTCATGTGAAAAAGTATCTTTACATCCATTAAAGGAACATGAATAACGCCCCCTGAGTTCTTTTATTTCATCATTCATGGCATAAGCTGCCCATGGAGCAGGGCATACGATGATCATATAAAAAATAATGTTTGATATACGCATAGATTTTTTTAGAAGATACCTATTTTTTTCTTTTGAATATTTTTTTAAATTTTATTCGTATTTTTTCACGAGGATTATCTTTTCTTTTATATCGGATAATTTCTTGATCAGTAGGACCTCCTTTAATTGAATGGGGCTTTAATTGCTCACTGCTTAGATGCTCATCCATATTGTGATTCATAACCTGTGTAAAACTTTCAAATTGAGCGCCACAATCAATACATTGATGATGATCGCATTCCACATGCATTCTTTTATCAAATGCCGTGACCATATCCTTACATACATCACAATAAAATGTTTTGGAATGAACGGGTTCAGCCGGGGGATTTTCTGAATTTGAAGGAAGAGGGGTGAAAAACTCATCCAAGTTCATTTTTGGCTTATCGGCAGCCCAGCTCAAAGAAGAGAAAACGGTGCAACATAAAAATAGATATTTCATGAACAATCCTTTGATTCAGTACTGTTTAATTATGGCAGAATTGTAATACATTATTATGGTACTAACAATTAATCGCGATTGGCTTTTTGAAATTCCTCGAGTGTCATGCCAAGTTCGTTAAGTGCTTGACGAGTGAGGTGTGTTTTGGTGGTGGATTTTTTGGGGATAATTACTTTTTTAATATGTTGCTTCACGCGTTCTATATTTTCATTTCTGTATGTGCACGCTGAACATTGAAAATATGTGTGTCTTGTATTGTGTGTTGTTTCTTTAAAAACCCATGGATGTGCGTGCTTATGTGAGTGTGGTGTATTCATTGCAATAGCTTGAAGCGTTATGCAAAATAAAAATGCGAGACGTTTCATGCAGCATCCTTTTTATACGAGATTTAAAGCGTAGGAGTATTATAGCGTTTGGTATAATTATTTACAACGAAGGTTTCTCTTGCGCAGATAAAAAATATTCTTTTGAGCAGGTATCAAAATGTCTTAAAAGTGCTTCTGCTGATATGTGTTCTGTTCGATGAACTAAGCATCCATGATGCTTATCTGTGTAATGAGAGAATAGCTCATAAAGAGCATAGCCTTCTCTATAAATGTTTATATCTTCTTTTAAATGGCATAGATCTTCCGCAAGCAGGTAGTAAAATTTTTCTAGGCATTGTGGGCCTGGGCATTGAAAAAAAGGAATACAGATTTCGGACGAATTCTGCTCATTGAATGATGCAAGATAGTCAGAAATCTCAATATCCATAGCATTCGATGTAAAGATGAGAAGTAAGAAACAAAATGTATGATATTTATGCATAAAAAATACACATTTTTAATGGAGGAGAGAGAGGGATTCGAACCCTCGATTCCGTTCTCACGGAATAACGGTTTTCAAGACCGCCGCATTCGACCGCTCTGCCATCTCTCCACAGTCAAATACAAAAAACACTCGGTTTTTAACATGCATTAATTTCATTGCGAGGCAAAAAATTGGTGCGCCCAGGAGGAGTCGAACCCCCAACCTTCAGATCCGTAGTCTAACGCTCTATCCAATTGAGCTATGGGCGCATATACACGTTAATGGTGGAGAGAGAGGGATTCGAACCCTCGTGCCCGGTTTCCCAGGCTCTTGCTTAGCAGGCAAGCGCTTTAAGCCACTCAGCCACCTCTCCGAGTAATCAAAGAATAAGGTATCAACAGAATAATCGTATTTTCCTCATTAGGCAAGGCCAAATGGATAATTTTGTACATGAATTTTCTTGAAAATGCTATATGCTCACATGGTATTACTATTTCATACCAGCAATAAGGAGCTTCGTATGCCTCTTATCCTTGAAATAAAGGTGGTTCCATCATCTGGGCGGCAGGAATGTATATATGAGACAGGGCGCTTTAAATGCTATCTTAAAAGTGCTCCTGAAAAAGGAAAGGCTAATCAAGAGCTTATCGCATATTTGTCAAAAAAACTTACTATTCCTGCATCAAAAATATATATACTCTCTGGCGCTACAAGTCGCTTGAAACGAGTAGCGATTGATCAAGAGATAGAGCTACAGGCAGTGCTTTTGAGGTTGGGAATTGAGATACAGTTAAACATATAAATGAGAGTAGAATGCCATATTATCATTGGAAGGGCGTGGATCTTGTTGGAAATTGGAAAACGGGAAGGCTCTTTGCGCGCTCGCCAGAGCATCTTGATGAGCTTCTTTTAAGGAGGCATATTGCATTAATTACCAGCAAACCACAAAAACATTATTTTGTGAGGCCTATATCGCTTGATCAGAGGCTTGCTGTTTTTCAGCAACTCAGTACCTTGCTTGATTCGGGGGTCATTATTCCGGATGCTCTTTTAATTATAGCGAGCCAACTTGATCACTCCCGTTTACAAGATCGTATGGATGCCGTGGCTCATTTGGTTCAGTCTGGATACTCATTAAGTGAGGCCTTGTATACTATTGGTGATGTTGCAAATCCAATTATGCTGCAGCTTATAAAGGCAGGAGAAGAGTCTGGAAAACTGCCTCAAACGCTTCATAGTATTTGTGATCATCTGGCTGCTACAAAAGATTTTTATAGTCGGCTTCGATCAGCGCTACTTTTGCCAGCCATAACGTTATTATTTTTTTTAGGAATTATCCTCATAATTTTTATAGTAATTTTGCCTCGATTTGTAGATATTTTTGCAACAATGCATGCAAAAGTTCCTCCAGCGACGCAAGCGCTTCTTTCTATAAGCGCATGGCTGAAAAGTCCACTATGTGGATTGCTAATTTCTAGTACACTTTTTGTACTTGTGCTGACATGGCGTATATCGAAAAAAGGGCGATTGCGTACATGGCGCGATATGCTTGTTGTGCGCATACCGATTGTGGGAACTATCATGCGGCAGAGGTTTTTGTCTTATTCGATGCGCGCTTTAAGCGTACTTCTTGAGAGTGGCATGCCATTAAGTCAGGGGCTTTCTATTGTAAAACAGTCGGTTAGCAACCAAATATTCAAGCTCTATTTAGCGACTTTAGAGCGTGATATTGATGCAGGAAGTTCACTGAGTGATGCAATGGGACGTTCATTTGAAGATGTTTTTTCTCCCGATATTATTGCAATGGTAGAGGTGGGGCAGGAGTCTGGAAAGCTGCCTCTTTTGCTTAATCGTATAGCAATGGCTTATCATGAGCGGGTCATGCAGAAGCTATCGAGATTAACGTTACTTGTGCAGCCTGCAGTCATGATACTGCTTGGGTTGCTTGTTTCTTCTCTTGTTTTTGCGATCTATGGCCCAATTTTAAACATGGCACGCCTATTTTAGCGGATCTTTTCTAGAAAAAACGAAAAAATGCTTTACAATAAACAATTATGGGCAAAAATCTGATTGCATTGAGGTGGGGAAAGCATGTCTATGAGTATGCGTTTTGGAAAAGTAGTTCTTTTGATCGCCTCTATTTTTATGCCAGTTCAGCCTATTCTTGCCAATACTGTAGCCGTGGCAGCTGTAAAGAGTAAAAAATCTCGCTTTGAAGTTTTAAAACGTAATCTAGCCCGTGATGGTAAGCGGTTGTTGGGTTCTGTGCAGGAATTGATAGCGGGAGACATTCCTTTTGAAGGTGTAAAAACAAAGATGGAAGATTTGGTGCGGGCTGCGTACCACAATGGCCCACATCTTCAGGGCGGTCAATCTGATTTTATTGGTCAGATTGAATGGAACGAACTTCTTCTTTCTGATATTACCCACTATCTACAGGCAGGAACTCTTACAGCAGTTGGCCCTCTTGCCATGCAGAGTCTTATTCAGCATTATGACCGAACTCATATGCACGCCATGCAGCGCAATATTAAATTCCTTGCAGAAAATGATGAAGCATTTCAAAAAGCAGAAGCGCTGCTGCATACATTTGCAGCTCATGAACGAAGCTTACTTATGTACTGGGATCCTAACCGGGATGTAAAGGCAGGAAGCAATGCTCATCTGTTTGCAAGAATCAAAGAGCTTAATCTTCATGACATTATTAATTATGATACAACCGTTACGTTTTTGGATCCTCGATTTCAAGTTCCAAATCCATTCCATTATATAGTTTCCAAGCCTACAGAAGGAGCTACCGAACCTCAATCTTCAAAAGGACGATCTCTTGCGGCTTCACTGAGGATTTATTTCAAACTTTTGCATTTTGTATATGCAATTGGAGTGAGTGGAAACCTTCATAATAGTATCAAAGATTTTGTGATAGGATCGGGTAATTTTGGGAACCCTTTTGATAATTTTATGCGAGAAATGTGGGGTGCTCTTCGCGTAACAGCATTAGCCTTTTCGCGCACAGAAATTTCGACGCTGATTGAGAGGGATTTTAACGACTTAAAAGAGAAAAGAAGGGGCTTTTCAGAAAATTTAAAAGCCTGCAATATATCGGGTGCTGAGTATGAAAAGCAGATGAAAAATTGGGAACAGGATGCTGCCTATATGCTTCAAAAGCGTATTACGCTTAATCAAGCATTTAGAGATTGCTCCATTCGAGATGCTTATAATCTTACTAAATTTGGACCGGCTAATTTTATTGAACATAATGATATGGCCAAATTGTATGATACGCTTTCATCGGATTCCATTACTGAAAGTATCATTTTTAAAATGGGTGTGGGGCTTATTGTTTCGTTGCTTATGATTAAGCTTCGACTATATTGTGCCGATTCAGATAAAAGCATATCAAGTGAGGTTTGTACACGTGATATTCAGGGGGTAAAAAAAATAGCAATTTCTGGCCCTGGAAAAGTGTATATAAAAAAAGGATTAAAAGAATCGATTGAAATAAAAGCTGACCCTTCTCTTATGCTGCATATACATGCTTCATATAACGATGGTGTGCTTTCAATCCGACCGCGTTATATTTCTAATCAACAAGAAGAAACGCAAGAGCTTGATTTATTAAAAAACGAGATATCAGAAAATGAGAGCAAAGTAACAAGTCGAGAGTTGATAG
Source organism: uncultured Pseudomonadota bacterium (assembly GCA_964495945.1). GTDB lineage: Bacteria > Babelota > Babeliae > Babelales > Vermiphilaceae > JAJCZB01. The sequence continues at coordinate 19,711 of CAZBWL010000003.1, forward strand.
AGCGTGATCTTACCGAATCAGAAATAAGAGATTGTAAGCAGGGCATTATCTATATTATTACCGTCAAAGATCTAAAAAAAATTGTTTCACACAATTCGCAATCTCTCAAAATGAAATCGCGTAAGCATTTAGGATATCGCTTAGAGCACAATGGTTCTATAGAATATGTGCTTAGCAATTCTAATATATCGGTCAATGCACATGGATTTGGACCATTGCGAATTGATGGATATAAGACTCCAAAGCAATCGTCATTTCAAATTTTGTGGTCATATTGCAGAGCGACGTTGGCTTCAATTGGATCGGTAGCTCATGGTGCAGATAAAACGGTACGCGATATTTTTTCTCATGATTCGTTAAACACATTGTTATTGGGACTATCGATTGGTGGATTGATCACGGGTGGTGCGCAGTGGGCTGCTCCGGGATTAATGACAAACTCTATATTTTTTGGATTTACGCTTTATTTTGAAATGTTATCTCGTATAACCCATGTTTGGACCGCTTTGATAGGATCCTACCGAGGATTTTACGAATTGCGTGGCATATGGAATGAGGCTCATCGACACGCTCAATCGGTTAGCCAGGCGCTTCAAGCACTTTCCGAAGCACATACTATGTGTACTCACTATTCAGCGGGACTGAGCGGCATAGCATCGTCACTTTTTGAGGGAACCTTTAATCCAGCTCAATCGAATGATGTAAAAAAGATTATGAAGTTGGCTCGTTCTCAAGAGCTTTCTCAAGAAAGCAAAACAAATGGGGCAAGTCTTTTATTGCATGAAAAATTATCGAAAGTAGCAGGAGAGTTTCAATCGTCGTTATTTGGAATTGCTCACTTAGATGCAATGTATGCGATTGCTAAGCTTGTGCGGGAAAAGAGAGGGACCTCATCACAGCTTTGCTTTGTAGAATGGCTTTCTCATTCTGACGAGTCGGCTAAGATTGATATAACAAATGGAACATTAGTATTGGTTCCAAATCCGATAGCTAATAGTATTCAGCTTGGCATCAATCAAGAAAATAAGGCTCTTTTGACTGGTCCAAATGGTGCAGGTAAATCGGTATGTATCAAAATGCTTGGTGCAAACGCCGTGTTAGCTCATGCATTTGGTATTGCATCGGCAGAGCATATGCGTATGCATTGGCTTGCAAAGATAAGAACATGTATTCATCCAGAGGAAAATCTGAAAAAGGGTGAATCAACGTTAATTGCGCAAAAAATTCGATTGGATCAGGTGTTTAGTGAGCTTATCTATTTGAGTAAAACAGCAGGAGCCAAGGGGCTTTATCTTGCAGATGAGCCGTTATCAGGAACTCCGGATCCGATAGCAGCTCGTCGAATGATTAAGCATAATGAACCTATCTCAAACCTTCTTCAAATATGTGGATTGGTAGCAACGCATAATCAGCATTTGGCCGACCAACAGACCCCAGGGTTTACTGATTATCAGGTTGGGATCAAATATTTGGATACCGGTATAGCTGTACCTAATTTTAAAATTATGCCTGGTAAGGCTGATTGGTGGTTTAGCGATACAGAGGAAGCTCGTAAAATTCAGGATAATTTGGTTGAGTACACGAGCCTATTAAAGGAGCGGGACTACTTCTCAAAGACAATCAAAGAGTATCAGGAGATGCTTGCTACGATCAGGAAAAATATGGAAAGTGGCCAATATAGCTCCCAAGAATCTATTATCTATAGAAGTAAGGCTCGAAGAATTGAGCAGCAAATGTTGCCCTTTGTCTATATGTGGGATGAAGTGAATAAAAAAATCGAGGCTATGGAAAAACGCTGATTTTCTTTGACGAATTAGGTGAGTTTGCTACACTTTAGATACATGAAATATATGGGCCGAGATGGCGAAATTGGTAGACGCACGAGACTCAAAATCTCGCGGTGGTGACACTGTGTCGGTTCGAGTCCGACTCTCGGCACCAAATTGTAAAGGACTTCTGTGACGAATTGTATCTTTTGCAAAATTAAAGATAAGCAGATTCCAGCTCACATTATACACGAGACTGATTCAGTATTCGTTATAAAAGATATTGCGCCAAAAGCGCCTCTTCATTTCCTGATTATTCCTAAAAAACATGTGACGGATATTGCTGCATTTGAAAAAAACGACAAGCTTCTTGCAGGCGAACTGTTGTTTGTTGCAAAAGAGTTATCTCAAAGTATTCCTGGTGCGCAGGCATTTCGTCTGGTAGCAAATACGGGAAAAGAGGTTGGTCAGTCAGTTTTTCACGCTCATTTTCATTTTCTTGCTGGCAAGCAGATGTTTGATTTGTAGATTGAATAGTAGATTACAGCATGTATGATCAATCCCTTAAGCTAATCGAATTGTGAAGGAAAAGTTATCTGCACTTCATGGGACAAGAAGGCATAACGGGGAGCATATAATCTTCAGAGATTTGTGGAGAACAAGGGATCATTTTTTGAGTATTTTTGCCTAAAAAATCATAATTGCTTTGTTCGAGCTTGAAAATTTGCTCTGCAAGCGTATCAATTTCTTTTCTTAAATCCTGTTCATTAAGAGCATACTGCGCGAAAATTTTGCGTAGTTCTCGTATTTGCTCTTTGGTTGATTTTGCCCCAATAGAGGCTGTGATACTGAGTGCTATGATCATAAGAGTGATAATTTTATTCATACCATCCCTTTATACTTCTTTAAAAGCTGCAATCGAAGCCTGAGGTTTTCTAAAGCAAGCCTCATCCTTTTTGTGCAAGGGAAAGCAGCTACACGTTTTTTTATCTCTTGAACGATATTTTTATTATGCTGGGCTCGTTTTTTGGGCCACAACGTTTTTCCTGTTCTCAAAGAGTATGTTAGTCCTGCAAAACGTATTTTACCCTGAGGAAGTTTTTTTGGAGGAAGCAATATCGGAAAGCTTTCTTGTAGCCTTATGACAGCATTTCTAATTTTATTGAGTCTGAAGTTCCATGCTTTAATCATGAGGATTGTTTGATCATGTTCTGCACAGTGTGATTGCTGTTGATAAAGCATGTTTGCCTGTCGAAATGGGCATTCAGAACTATAGTTGATAGTGTCATGACTGGGTATCTTTGGTCCCCAAAAGCACGCGTTCAAAACGCCACCAGCACAAAGTGCTAGTAGATTTAGAACTGCGGAATATGTTGAAAACTTATTCATCACATTCTCCTTGCATGCCTAGAGACATTCTTACTCATTACATATAATACAATTAGAAAATATACAATAGCAATAGTTTTGGGCGTGCTTAGTCAAAATATGGCGAGATAAGCCTCTTTTTTAGCTGTATACGGAGGAGTCTTTAAGTTCATCCTGATAAAAAAGATACAGTCCTATAAACACAATGAAGCAGGATACATAAAAATGCCAGGTAATCTGCTCGTTGAGAAAGCCCCAACCATAAAGAGCCGTAAAGAACGGAACTATAAATCCTGCAAATGATACGAATGTAGCGCTGTAGCGGCGTAGAAGATAGCCGTAAAGATTGTAGCAAATGATGTTACTTACAATGACAACATAAAAAAGCCATCCCCAAAAAAATGATGATGAGGTAAAGCTGCTTGTTCCTTCAAAGATAAAGGATGTTACAAGCCCTAATGTTCCTCCGATAGCCATAGTTATGCCGTTGACAACGATTGGAGAATGGTCTTTATCTTTTACTAATTTTCTAACAATAATCCAGCTATAACTTTGCAATGCAACGGCGCCCAATACTGAAAGTTCTGGCCAAGAGATATAGAGAAATTCTCCAATCTCCTGTTCAGCATATGAGCCAGTAATAAGAATAGGCACCAATCCGAGAAAACCGATCACAAGGCCTATCCATTGTTTTTTAGTGAGGCGCTCATTAAAAAGTATATAGGAATAGAGAGCCGCAAAAAATGGCGTGGAGTTAAAAATAAGAGATGTTTTGGTGGATGTTAGGTATTTTAATCCATAAAACCTGAAAAAATAGGATGCATATATACCAAGCAAAGTGATTTGAGCGTAGAGCCAAAAATGTTTTTTTCGAAAATGAATTTTTTCTTTCAGCCAAAGGAATTGATAACTCAATAATATTGCCCCTGCTAAAAAAAAGCGAGTACCAAGCACAAACCATTCAGATGAGTATTGTAGTAACACCTTTCCAACGGAGAAGGAACTTGCAAATAATGCATACATAAAGAGTATTATTGGTGCCATCGTATTTTACCTTTTATTATTATTTCTGTCTGATTGTAACAAAGATATGCTTAAAAATAAACAGTTTGGAATTACCCCTTCTATACGAATATGTCTTCATTTGGTATGATGGGCTCTCAAAATTTTTACTGCAAATCATGTAAGGAGCGGCCATGAAAATAGTTATTGTTGCTATGACAATTTTACTTTCCTGCTTTTCTACAGCAGTAATGGCTTATATTTCTATGGCTACTCCTATTGGCCCATGGATTGCTCCTACGATTGTACTGCTTTCTTTATTGATTCTTACCATAATTCGTCAGCAAAGCAGTACGGCAATTGCTTTGATAACTATTGGTAGTTCAATAGGAGGCATTGTTGCCACAGCATCAGCATTTTCTTTTCCCACGCTTTATTTCCTTGATGCCGATTTATTTGAGTCTTGGCTCAAAGATCCCTCATATTTTTGTATGGTCCTTGCGGGATTATCGTTCAGTGCTGGTCTTTTTGGTTTTGCAGTAGCATGGATTTTAGAGCAGCAATTTATTGTCGAAGAACAGCTTCCATTTCCGATAGGTCAGCTTATATTTAAGATGATCTCAGTCGGGAATCAGATCACAAAGGCAATTGAGCTGATGATAGGTTTTGTTGCAACATCATTGTTTTGCATACTTCAGGATGGATTATACGGATCTAGAGGCCTTATACCAAAAGCTATAACACTTATACCACGATTTAATGTTGGTATTATTGCGGTTCCTTCAATTGTGTTTGATATGTGGCCCATTTTATGGGCAATCGGTTTTGTAACGGGCCATGTTATAGCGCTTCCATTATCTGTGGGAGCCTTGAGTAAAATTATGATTATAGATACGTTACATGCATCGTTTTTTTCGTATCTTTCTATTGTTGAATTTGTGTTGGCATTTTGCAGTGGAATGGTTGTGAGCTCTGCTTTTTCAAGTTTTGTTGCATTGCCTCAAATGATTATACACGGTATGCGATGGTTGAAGCATTGTGGAAAGCAGTTTTCAAAAGATCGCATAGTACCGGCAAATCGATCAATGCTTTTTGTTGGTGCTGTAGCACTTGTATGTTCAATGTTGTTTCTCCTTGTTTTTAGGTTTTCTTTCTTTGCAATTGTTTTTTTATTAATAGGGGCATTTGCGTGCGTTTATCAAGTTGCCTACATTTCGGGAAAAATTGGGCTAGCTCCACTTGGTCGTTTTGCGACATTTGTAATGCTACCAGCAATGCTTATATTTGGGTTAGATTCCGTTCAGATTGTGCTTGTAGCGACGTTTGTAGAAATTTCATGTGGAATTGCAGCAGACATACTATTTAGTCGAAAGATGGCTTATCTTATGGATTTAGATCGAAAAGAAGTAGGTTTAATGCAGCTTTTGGGGCTTATAGTATGCTCATTATCCTTGGGTATCATATTTTGGTTTTTAATTTCACATTTTCAGCTTGGATCTCCGGAACTTTTTGCGTACAAAGCCCAAAGCAGAGCGCTTTTAATTGATGTAAAACAGTTTGATTATATCGCGTTGATTTTAGGGGCGCTATTTAGTTATGGACTGAGCTATATGCGAGTTAATTCCATGCTTGTGCTTGGAGGGCTTTTAATGCCGATTAATATATCGTTAGGCCTTATTTTTGGAGGATTTTTAACTGTTTTTGTTAAAAATCGTGAAGAATGGGAGCCTTTTTGGTCGGGCATATTTGCAGCCAACTCTTTATGGATGCTATTAAAAGCAGTAATAGGATAGTCCTTAGCATAGCCTATTTTAAAAGCAAACTCCTCAAAACCATTACAATTTGAAATAATAATAAAGTATTATGAGAGCAGTTGTAAATACAGTGAGGGGTAATCATGAAGCGATATCTTATTATGTATGCGCTTATGGCCTCTCTCCTGAACTCTTGCAATGAAGAGCTGGAGAGGGACGATACCTCTCTGTCTGGAGATCTTTTTGTGATTCAAGTTCCTCGATCGCATATTCTTGAGGCGCGGGGCTTGGATTTGCCCGAGCTACAACCAGTTAATTTATTTCAAGAGTATCAACACGAGCGAAAATCGACACGAAAATCATTGTTTAACAGTATGCCTCAACATGCACAGGAACAACAATTTTTAGATTCTTATGAGCCATATGCATTTGTGGATGTTAAAAAATTATTACAAAATACAAACTGTTCATTGGCGAGTCGAACTAATTCTAAGGACCCACAATGTATTTTATTTGCTCGTCCTAAGATAAAATCTCATGTGAATGTAGTTGAAGTGGAGAAAAACAGTATTGATGATACAGCCTGTGGAGCTGAATTAGAGTTACCAATACTGGCTGATCAAGAATCGATTCAGGATAGTATTGATGATATTGAACAGTATAAGCAGTCTCTTGGTTTGGAAAAAAATCCATTAATATATGAGCCTCCTCAGTATCAGGAACCCGTATACGGAGTTCAATCATCCTATCATCAGCCGCTTGCGATGATGCCATATCCATACCAGCCTCAGCAGCCAATGGTACAGCAGCCGAATCAACTTGCGGCATATGCGATGCAATTGCAAGCAACTGCGATGGCAATGCAGGCCCAAGCATCATCGATGATTATGCAAAGTCAAACTTCGATGCCAGTTCCTTTGGCTTACCCTCCATCTGTTCAGTATGGATATCCCATACATTCTGCCTATGGAGCGGAACGCTTTTCGAATTTAATACCGACTCAAGATATGAATAAACCGCTTGTGCGATCAAAGGTACCAGAAAAATTAAAACATAAATCAGCAAGGCCTCCATCACAAAAAGAGAAAATGCGGACTCTTGTAATGCATCTTCATGATTTATCAAAAAAATCGGAGTATGATTTGCAGCGGTTATTACTTGTTCTTGATATTGAGCTTGATATTATTGGGCAATTAATATCGGGAAAACGAGGTGCTTTGATTGAGCAGCTGTTACGTGATAAGAAAAATTATTTGGACACATTTGGGCCGTTTTTACGATCTGTCTATCAGCTTATCATGGAGATGGCAACCGCTTTTGACCATCATGCGATCGATTCTGAAATGCCACAACAGAGTAGTAGACGAACACGTCGGCAAAAAAAAGAGAGCTTACATTTTAATAGGCGTAAATTTTTATATACCATGCTTGGTAAGCTTGAACAAATCTACCAACTTATTCAAAGTATACATTAATACGGTTTGCTTGATTTTAATTCCACGCTTGCTAGAATTCGCAAAGGGATACAAAAAAGCGAGTGAGTAGTATGCGTTTTTTATATGTCGTGCAAATCCTTTGCTTATTCTTTACACATCAATTATATGCTGATCTTATTGGTTCAACGACATTAGTTACATTATCGGTATTCAAAAATTTTCCTCAAAATCCATTATTAGCAGCAAATGAGATACGAGGATTTACAATAATGGGGTCAGGTTTTTCATTGGCCAATAGTAGTACGGATTGTCTATTCAATGCATATTTTCCTGTATCAGGTCCTGTTAATTTAAATGGTGGCACGCTGAATTTGAGTCAAGATTTAATTTTTGCTGCTAATTCCGATTTTCAATCGTCGGGAATTATTAACGGTAATGGCTACTCAATTAGGTTGTCACCATCGGCATCTTCTTTGCCCTCAAATGCTACGACACTTAATAATATGACTCTATTTTTGCAATCGGATGTAACGTTACAAAATTCACTTACTGTGCAAGGCACTGTCACAATTAATGGAGGCGGCCACGCACTTACTGTAGGCTCAAATGGATCCTTGGTGGTTAGTTCGAATGCACAATTAATTCTACAGGATATAAAACTGTATAATGTACGCGGTACTGTTATAAATTGTGCTACTACTTCGGGAAGTATCATTTTGGATGATGCGGCTCTTTTCTTTTCAGATGATTTTCGATTCAGCAAAGGATCGATTTTCTTTAAAAAAGAGGTTTCTTTTGAAGGAGCCATGACGTTTACTCTTGATACTGCCCAAACGAGTATTGTTAACTCCAAATCAAAATTAAAAATTTTGGACAACGTTCAGTTGTATATGGGGCGTACAAGTCAGGCAAGCGCAGGGCCGCTTCTATTTACCGATGAAACATCATGCTTACATTTATCAAGCTGTATTTTAACTACTACAAACTACGGTTTTCTTTTTACAAAGGGATCTTGTTATGTTGATGGTAATGTTACATTAGAAAGCTTGGGAACGACTACGAGTTCAGGCATTATTATTGGAAGCGGGAGTATAAGCGATGATGTTTCTATTTCAATTGCTCCTGGTGCGGCAGTAAAGCATGTGAGGGGATATTGGGTATATAATAATGCGCTACCCCATCAAATCATATCGCCATCCAAGCATTCACGATTAATACGATCTGAAGCTTCAAGAATATATGTACCACAAAACTTGTACGTCAATGATCTAACAATAGAGTTGGATAGTAATACAATTACGCCTTTGGAAGTTGAAAATGGTAAGCAGGTATTATACACAAATGCAAGTGTACGTTTTCCAGAATTGGAATTGGACATTTCTGCAATGCAATTAAATGCATATACGTATCGCTTATATGATGCTGGTTTTATATTTCTCACAAAAGGAACATTACCGCTTGTTGTTTTAATTAATGGACTTAATAATCAATTATATGGAAATGGGACAGTAAGTGGTCCAATTATTTTGGAAGGCGCTTCTTCTGTTTTATCAATGGGGCTCAATGGGTATCTTAATAATGGTATATATTTGAACAATGGATTATTGCTTTTGCAAAGTAGTCTCACAATGCTTGAAAATGGAGCCTTTTATGGTCCAGGTAAGATTAATTTGCAAAAAAATCATATTATTCACAAAGAGCAGTTTAGTGCACAAACACCGCTTTGTTTTCAGGGTGATTTGGGTGCTATTGTGTTGCATGAAAATGTTTCTTTACTATCCACCTGGACTATTCAGGGGCATTGCAAATTAATTGGGAATGGCTCTACTATTGATTTGGGAGATACGGGAGCCATTTTTATTGATGATAAATCTCGATTAGATTGCAAAAATATACGGATTATAGGTATTCATGATCAAAATATCTCCTGTTCATCCGCATCAAGCGTACTGCAGCTTGAAAATAGTGATCTGGTGCTCGATGGTAATTTTACGTTTTCCCATGGAAGCATCAATTTTGTAGCCGATACTTATGTAAGTGGGAACTATGCATGGTTTTATGAAAGCGATCAGACATCCACTATTCAGCCAGAATCGCGGCTTATTTTGTGGGATGGCCTCTCATTGCGCATAGGTCGTACTCGTGGCAATGAACCATTATCGTTTGCCGCTAAAACATCAAAATTAAAGTTTGATGATAGTTCATTATATGTACGCAATACGGGTATGCATTTAAAAAAGGGATGTATTATTTGTTCTCGTAACGTAATTGTAGATGTCGACTCTACATCCACAGCCAATGGAGTGATTTTTGGAGATGGAAACCCTGACAATGATATGGAATTGCAATTGTCTGCTGCGTGTACAACCCGATTTATACGTGGTCACATGACATATAATATGGCTACCGATAAAGGTATTACATCTAAATCAAATACGGCTCAAATGATACGTTTGGCGGCCAGTTCATTTTATCTAAAACATGATTTACAACTTGCAGATTTAACGATTGATGTAAGTCCATATGCACAGCTGCAAGTTGATCCGAATGTAGAGCTGCGCTATACCAAGGGTGTTATCAAGAATCAGCAGGATGAATTTGAGATTAGCGCGCAATGGTATAATCCATATACGATGCTTCTTGATGAAGATGGTCTTATTAATCTTAAAAATGGAACGATGCCGCTCTATCTTTTAGTATCCGGACAATCAAATAAAATAGAAGGCAATGGCAATCTAGGAGGGCTCATCACTCTTATGAATGCTTCTAGTAAATTAATCTTCAACTTTAATGGTTTATGCAATGCATCACCACATTTGAATGGTGGTTCTATCTTTTTGATGCGGGATGTCGTTTTTGCAGGAGGTGTTCAGCCTATTGGGCCCGGGTTGTTTGATATAACATCACGAACCATTACGTTGGGAGAAAATGATCTTAATTGCAATACTGATATACATTGGAAAGCTGATGATGGGGTAATTAATATTCGTTCTCACATTTCTTTGTCAGCTACGTGGACTATTGAGGGAAATTGCACTATTAAAGGCAATGGCCATACCATTGATTTGCGCCAAGGGAATATATATGTAGCCCCTCACAGTACATTGCGTTGCCAAAATATTCGTTTAAATAATGTTACTCGAACAGGCTTGCGTTGCGCGGATAATAGTTCTGATATCGTGTTGAGTAATGTAGATATAATTCCTGGTTCTGATGATTCGTATTATCTATTTGATAAGGGATCTATGATGTTTGATCGAAAAGTGAACATTACAGGTTCTGGAATATTTGCATATGAATCATCACAAACAAGTACAATTGGTCAGAATGCAGCATTAAAATTTGATGCAGGAATTACATTTAGCTGTTATCCATCAGAACTTCATTCTAAAGCTCTTGTGTGTGAAGATGAAACCGCAAGTTGTATTTTAAATAGTGCATCATTGCTTTTAAGTATCTCGGGACTGGAATTCACAAAAGGTACTCTTGCTATTAAAGGCGATGTGCAAGTCTTTTGCGAGGAAGAAGAGTATGTCGATGATAATGGAGATACGAAGCGAATAGCTAAAGGATTAATATGTGGTGGGCAATCTTCTGATGAGGATTGCACGTTACAAATATCAAGTGGTTCGCGCCTCAATATAGTTCAAGGGCCTTTGACATGTAACAATGTAAATCTATCATCGTATATTTTTGAAAATACGCTTTCTTCTATTGTCATGTATCCATTTACCACATTAATTTTGAATAATTCGATTGACGTAGGAAGTGGACAGTTGCTTCTTGATAAAAAAACGTTTATCCGCCGCAATAATGAAAGTTTGATGTATGGATCAGTTTCGGTCGGGACGGTCGTATGAAACGTAATATTATATATTTTTTTGTGATCATATTTAGCTATTCAGGAATGTGTGCCGTAACTATTGGTTCAGATACGACAGTCTCGCTTCAGACGCGTTCTTTTTTTAAAAAAGGCGAAAATAGCACAAATTTAATGAAAGGATTTTCAGTTTTTTGGCAGGGGTTTATTCTAGAAAATGCGAATACGACAGTATCATTTAATGCTTTTTTCCCCGTGTCTGGAGACATTGTATTGAATGGAGGAACGCTTAGCCTTCTAAATGACATAGAATTTCGAAATCCATTTCGCATAGGTGTTGGTACCATTGCTGGAAATGGGTATGCATTAGAAATTCCTCGTACATTGTCGTATCTTGATTTTCCTTCTCCCTACTATATTAAATTGATTATCCATTTGCTTGCCTCATATAATACGACAAAAGAAATTATGTCCATTGATTGGAGTTTTGATAATCGTTATCTTGCAGTAGGATCACGTGGACAATTACAGATTTATTTTTTTGATGGTATGCAGCTATCGTTAGTTGCGTCTCAAAATTTTGGCCTCGCTACAGTCTATGCGGTTCGCTGGAAGCCAAATTCTACGTATCTTGCGACAGGAGCTTCTAGTAATCCAGAGTTACAACTGTGGTATTTTAATACGAATACTAACAGCTTAACGCAGACGGATTCTAAGCATATTGATACGATTTATGCATTAGAATGGAATCCTGATGGCACACGTTTGGCTGTAGGGCTCAAGAGAACTAATACTTTATCGTTATATCCAGTGACTAATGGATTATTTGGTTCAGTTGTAACGGGTAGTTTTGGGACAACGGTTGATTTTTCAATTAATGGGATCTCGTGGCACGAATCGGGATCGTTTATTGGTGTCGGAGCAAGTGGAGGAGGCAATGACTTATTTATATTTTCAGTTGGCGTTGCAAATATGCTACTAAGATCTTCGCTTGCTGTTTCTGGAAAGGTTAATGCTCTTTCATGGCTTCCTCACATGAATATGCTTGCAGTTGGATTGCAAGCGAGTACTGAGTGCTTACGAATGTATTCATTCAACACAAGTTCTTATGCTATTTCTGAAATAGAGACAGCTCGAGTAGGTGTATCGGATAATGTTTTGGGAATGCAATGGTCTCTAGATGGGATGTATTTGGGAGTTGTCAAAGAATATGCATTTCAGAATTTTGAGACGGATGTATATTTTTTTGATAGCGATTCTCAAACATTACATTTGGTGACAGGTTATAGTTCTGATCTTTCTACGCGTGGCATTCGCTGGTCATCAAATAATGCATATTTGGCGACGGGCGATAGCAGTGGAAATATTTTAGTTTTTGATTTTAATACCGCTCCATTTGTTTTTAAAAATCTTAAACTATTTTTGCGTTCAGAGTTGCGCGCACATGCTTCGATTATATTTCAGGGGGATTGTGCAATTTATGGAGATGGCAATATTCTTGATCTTGATGAAACAGCAACATTAAAGGTCGCTCCGAATTCATCCTTAATATTGGAAGATGTTGTAATAAAAGGGATTAATGAGAATATTCAATGTTCTGATAATAGCTCTCAGATAATTTTTCGAGATACAAAACTTGGTCTTGATGGAAATTTAACGTTTTCAATTGGTTCGTTTAAGATCGTGAATGATGTTACGATCAATGGCGATGGTATGTTTCTATATGAATCGGTGTTTTCAAGCACGATAGATACTAAGTCACAAATTATTTTGGATGCAGGGGTTACGTACAGTTTTGATCCGCCAGTTCCTCGGGAAACATTATTTTATTCTGTAGATAAAAGCGCCACAATAAATTTAAATGGCGCAACTATTGCAGCCGGTAGAATGGGATTTAGTTTTCTTGATGGGACGCTCTTAGTTTCTCGAGATTCGTATCTTGTGTCGGATGTTGACTCTGCAATTACAATAGGAAATCAAAATGCCCTTCGTGATTGCTATGTTGATATATTGACAGGCGTTTATCTACAAATAAATAAAGGTACTCTCAACTATAAAAATGTTGCTTCCGAATCGTGGAATTCGCGTTCATATTCGACTCTTTTTATGGCGCCACATACAAAGCTTATGCTGTATACAAGCCTCAATATTGGGAATGGAATGTTTTATTTTGATGAGGGTGTTTACATTTATAGGTATGCAGGCGGGAATTTAATTGGAAGAATTAATTCACTAGGCCAATTTACCTTTGAGTATGAATCATGAAAATGCGATATATATTATGTGGCCTTATATTATTTTCATCTCATCAAGTAAAGCCTCTTTCCATAGGTTCTCTTATTGCTGTGTCTGTCCAAGCTTTTGTATCATTTCCTCAAGTTGTTTTAATTGGGATTAATGAAATTCTTGCCTTTGCATCAATGCAAAATGGCTTTTCTTTGCAAAATTCGAGCACTAATTTGACTTTTGGATCAGTATTTCCTGTATCGGGCACCGTTGATTTAAATGGTGGTACTATGACGTTAAATACGGATTTTATTTTCCGTAATCCAACGACTCTTAATGGGCTAGGAGTCATCGTAGGCAATGGCCATGTTATGCGATTTTGCTCTGATGTAACTACCTTACCTGCAGATACGGTTTCGTTTTCAGATACTGTAATTTTTCATGACGCAAATTTATCAATACCTGTAAGTATTTCTTTCCTGGGTAATTGTACTATTAATGGTAATGGGAATGTTCTATCTCTTGGTACGAGTGGAGAGCTTGTTGTTGCATCGGGGGGTACGTTAACGTTACGCAACATGGATATTGTAGGGATTTCTGGTACAAAAATTCGATGTGCAAGTAGTACGGCATGTTTAATTTTTGATAATGTGCGTTGGTTTCAAGAAGACTACTATGAATGTCTTACTGGCTCAATGAAAATTCAAAATAATGTTGAATTTAGTGGTACAAGTACGTTTTACTATGCGGCATCGGGTAATTTCTTTATTGATACTGATACTGATTGCAAGTTCAATGAGGGCATAACGTTTAAAATAGGCAGAAAGCTTTCTACGTTTGATACACAGCTTACGTTTAGCGATAGCTCCTCAACCCTTATTCTGAGTAACGCCGATTTTGTTACAACAGAATCGGGTGTTTTATTTACCAAAGGGCAGCTTGTATTAGATAGAATTGTATCTTTTGATACGATTTTTACTGATACGCAAAGAGGTATTATTTTTGGAGATGGTACTTCTGCAAATGATGTGACAGTACAATTTAATCCAGGATGTGTAGTAAATCACAATTCTGGATATTGGGTATATCGTAATGCAAATCAAAATTTATTTGAATCGAATGCATTGGCTTCAGAAATTGTGAGAAATGAAGGATCATTGTTTAAAATTGAACGTGATTTAACACTTAACAAACTTACATTTTCGGTAGCATCAGATTCCGTTGCGCCACCAACTATCGCAAATGGTGTACGGATAACATATGATGATACTCATATTCGTTTGCCCTCAGTTGAGTTTGATATTATCGGATATCAAACAAATCAATTGTCATATGTCTTAGGCGGAAATGGCGATCTGTTTTTTTCTCGCGGATCATTATCTGTTCCTGTTACTATCACGAGTGTTAGTAATACCATTCATGGAACTGGGAATATAGAAGCACCGATATCACTTTCATCAGGTTCACAATTGAATCTTGGATTTAATGGCCTTTTAAATGAAACATTGAGTTTAAATCAGGGTCAGGTAATTTTTCAAAATAATGTGGAATGTGGAATAGATGGTCTTATTGAGGGTCCAGGAATTGTTGATCTTGAATCATATAAAGTGTTGTTAAGTTCTATCATACAAAATTACGACACCCCGATTATGTGGGATGGATCCAATGCAACAATAGAGCTTTCAAGGGGAATTTCGCTTTCTGAAACATGGACGTTGTCTGGAAATATTACAATAGAAGGAAATCAGAATAATTTTACGCTTTCTGATCTGGGGTCGTTGCGTGTTCAGCCTCATACTAATCTCACATTAAAGAACATCACCCTTGTAGGTGTTAATAATAATGCATTACAACTTACAAGTGATTCGAGCCTTCTTACACTTTCAGACGCACATCTTATTTTTGATCAAAACTATACCCTCACAAAAGGGCAGATTGTCTTTGAGCGAGAATCAAGTTTTTCAGGTCCATATACTATTTCGTTTGAGCAATCCCAAACAAATACGATTGCTCAAAATTCACAGATTTCGATATTGAATGGTGCTACCTATAAGATTGGTAGGATGGGATCTGTAGAACCGCTTTATTTTCAAGACGATTCAGCTCAACTTATGTTTAATAATTCAAATTTTTCTATAGCCAGTGGCGGTGCTCGTATGAGTCGAGGTACGGTAATATTTGAAAAAGAATGTGCGATATCGTTTAATTCGACAAATACGGGCAATGGGCTGCAATTGGGAGATGGCACTGCGGTGGGAGATGTTGTTTTTCAGTTTAATCCTGGTGCTAAAATTGCCCTTAATGCAGGGCATATTCTTCAAAACATATATGATATCAATAAGGGTTTTCTTGGTCTTTCAACCTCGGTTGAACTCTCGTTAAATCCCGGTTTGATTGTCCATTATTTGCACAATGGCTCTTTAGAAGATATGACTCTTGTCATAAATCCTCCTACTCAAACGACGTTTGATCCTTCCGCAAATGTTTATTTTGCAAATATTCAGGCAAAGACTTCTTTTGGTACGGCACTTATTACTGCGCGAAGATTGACGACGTCAGTATTAGCGTTGGATGGGACAGGAAATAGTATAGAAATAACGAATGGATCATATGTTTTGCCAATTACCATATTTAATAGTGGAAGTGTGCTTAAGGGGACTGGCACTATGTCTGGATTGATTACATTATATAATTCATCTGCCTCGCTTAATATTGGATTGCAGGGTATTTTGCAAAGCACTATCGTAATGAATAATGGAACGATTCTACTTACTAATGGCTTACAACTTGGTAATGGGACCACATTAATGGGGCCAGGAATAATAAATCTTGGTTCTTATTTTTTAAAATGTGGAGCGGGTGCAAATATGTGGCAATCGCCTTTACAATGGATTTCGAATGGAGGGGGCATTGATTTACAATCTAACACAAGTTTATCTTCAACATGGACAATTCAAGGTTCATTAGATTTGAAGGGACACAATTACTCTTTAAATATGCAAAATGGCGGAACCATCTATATTTCAGATAATAGTACCCTTTTACTCGAGAATATAAAGTTGAAAGGTTTATCAAATCAATCAATACAATTTGGTGGAACTGGTTCAAAGTTTGTTTTGAATAATGTGATTTGTGAATTTGATGATTCATTCAATATGAGGCAGGGAGCCATTGAAATAGATGGAGCTACTATTTTGCGAGGAAAAAATAAGGTATTTGCATATGAATCATCGCGAACAAGTACGATAAAAAGTGAGTCTCGCTTAACCGTCGATCAAGGCTTAACATTTAGCTACTATCCATCATCATGGAATCAAAATTTATTCGAATTTGAAGATGATTCTGGGGTTTTTGAATTAAAAAATAGTTTTATTTACACCGGTACGCAAGGCTTGCATTTAAGGTCAGGACAACTATTAATAGGTGGCAATAGTGAATGTTTTGTTGAAACGATAGATTCTGAATATGGCGTTGTCTCAAATGTGGGCTTGACGCTTGGTGATGATGATGAGCAATATGATTGTACATTTCACATAGGAAGTGGATCTACATTTGCAATCAATCATGGTGCACTGAATTATAGAAACGTCTCTGAAAATGCGCTAATTTTTGAAAATGTGAATTCAAATTTATATATAGCCCAAGATTCTGTTTTGAGGATATATCAGGATATGATTTTGAATAGTGGACGATGTACATTGCAAAGAGGTGGACAGATACAACGATTTAATGATAAGCGATTGATAGGAGCATTGTATGTTGAGTAATAGAATACGTGCTCATTATAGTTTGTTCGTGTGTTTGATTTTTATATTTCACTATTCAAGAGCTGTGATTATAGGCTCCAACACAGCGGTTTCAAAGCAGGCGCGAATTTTTTTTCCTGCAGCTGATAATGATAATTCGATTGTGGGATTTACTGTTATTAATGATGGCATTACATTTGAAAATAGTAGTACTACTGGGTTATATGATGGATTTTTTCATATAGCAGGAGATGTAGTTTTTAATCAGGGTAAACTTACATTAAATCAAAATATAGAATTCAAAAGCCCTTTGCAGTTTGGAACGGGTTATATCGATGCACAGCTTTTTGCTATTTTATTTCCCGATAATGTATCAATATTTAGTTTGCCAAATGATTCTCATAAAAATTTATTATCAATTTGTGACCAAAAATCTATTGTGACCGCGGGAACTTCCGTCAAATGGTCCTATGACTCTCACTATGTGGCAGTTACGACTCAATCAGGTACAAGCTCACCAGAGCTTTTAATTTATAAAGAGCAAGATTGTGTGTTAACGCTTGATACGACGTCAGACATATTTAGTAATAATAATGTTAATAGTGTGTCGTGGCGTCCGGGTACCTATCAGCTTGCCATAGGAAGAGCCGGGGGATTATTGGCAGACAAGGTTCAAATTTTATCATTTGATTCAGTAGCGCATACAATTACGTCTCTTTCGGGGGTTTCTTTACTGGGAGGCGGAGTATCGGTAGCATGGCGACCCGATGGAAATTTTTTAGCGGTAGCGGAGCAAAATTCTAGCACAATACGAGTATATCCAGTTAATATATCGGGTGTATTGGGAACTCCGATTACAGCTGTTCTTCCAAATACGGCCCTGATGATTAATAATACAATTGCATGGCATGAATCTGGTAACTATTTTGCAATAGGATCCTCAGTTGTTAATTTGCTTGGTGCTGAATTTTTTATTTATAAATTTAATGGAACGACATTGACTCTTTCTGCTTCTCAGGATATAGGTGGGTCGGTGCGATCTGTCGCGTGGAAGCCTGGGACAAATATTGTTTCTGTTGGTCATGCAGCGACCGGAGAACGTATTTTAAATTATCAGTATAATGATGTTGCTAATACATTAACGCTTAAAACTACTATGGCGACGGGATTGCAAACAGAAGTCCTTGCTCTTAATTGGGATTTAAATGGTACTTATTTAGCCGTTGGAACTGTTTCAAATGCAAGTAATTTTGAATTTCAATTATATGGATTTGAACCTGTAGATGAACGATTGAATTTAGTGGCGGGCTACTCATTGAATGCAAATGTTCCCGGAGTGGCGTTTAAGCCTTCAGATAATTTAAAAATTATGGCTGTTGATGCGGCGTTTAAAGCAACGCTTTTTAATTTTATATTTCCTGAAAATACCTATGGATTTATATTTGAAAATGCAAAAATTTTTTTTAAATCGGATGTTGTATTTAATGCTCCAATTCTTTTTAAAGGTAAATGCATTCTTAATGGTGGAAATAATACGCTTGATATGAGTTCTACAGGTTCTATTATTGTGGATTCTGGAGCATCATTAAAAATGGAAGATATTAAAGTAATAAATGTAGCCCAAAATAATATACAGTTGCTTTCAGATTCTAGTATTTTACAGGTTCGGCAAACAGAATTTTCTCTTTCTGATTATGTTCATTTTGATAGAGGAAGAATTGATATTATTGGTGATACAAAATATGGGGGCGGTAATATTTTTGCGTATAAGGCTAATAGCCCCTTTTCTATCGCATCAGGAGCGCAATGTTTTTTTGATTCTCAAACCACGTTTAGCTTGGCTCCATCTCAATCAACCCAAACAATGATAACGTTTGAAGATGAGTCATCACAACTTTATTTAAATAATGCGACATTTTTGACAACCACGACAGGGACAGAGCTGTTACGTGGAATGTTGATTATTGAAGGCAATTCAATGATAGAAGCTGTTTCTCATAATATAACTTCATTTAATCAGGGAATTACCTTGGGAGATGGTCAAAATGAAGCAAATGATTTTAAGGTGGAAATATTACAAGGCTCTATTCTGTACTATGCAAGTGGGGCATTAAACATCAAAAATGTAAATCCATTAGCAATGCAGTTTTTTACTCCATTAAGTATGTTACGAATGGTGACAGGCACTTCTTTACGTATTTTTAAAAATCTTAATATTGGAGATGGCAGAGTAATATTTGAAGCAGATACAATTCTTGCTCGGATTATGGGTCAAACAATTATAGGTTCTACACAAGTATTAGGAAATGTTACGTATGTTACCATTCCATCATAATTCCTATAGTTTTGTCGTAAAGGCTGTGTGTTATTTTTTGTGCGTGGCAATTCATGCTCCCATACAGTCTATTGTGGTTGGATCTGATTCTGCTCCATATAGAAGTAGCTTTGTTACGTTTCCTGAGACGGATAGTGATAATGAAATTCGGGGATTTGTTTCTCTTGATGAGGGATTTTCATTGCAAAGTAATCAAACAACATGTCTGTTTAATGGATTTGAATCTATAAAAACCCAAATAATATTGAACCAAGGAAATGTAACTCTTCAAAACAATCTTATGCTTGATAATGTTTCGACGATTACAAGCATTGGTTCATTGCAATCGAGCGATGGAACAGTAAAAAGCTTTATGCTTGCAGACAATACAAAAACGTTTGGAGCCGATTCTACCGTTACTGTTACATTTGAGAATATTGAATTTGTCATGAAAAGAAATCTGACGTTAGGATCCTCCATAGCATTTATAGGCGACTGTCGTATAACTGGAAATGGATACACGATGACTCTTTCTGATGGAGTAAATTTTTTAGTTGAATCTGATTCGGTACTTACAATCCAAGATCTTATACTTAACGGTGTCCAGGATCAGAATATACGATGCTTACATGATGAATCATCCATACATATAAATAACGTAAATTGGATCTTTCGGGATGACTTTATGTTTGACAAAGGCTCCTTGTTATTCAGCGGAGATGTGTTTTTTTCTGGAAATGCTCAATTTACATACGAAACAGCTTATACAAGTACGATTCAATCTGATTCTCGATGGGGCGTTGTGTCCGATCTATTTCTTATTATTGGAAAGCACCCTATAGCGGGTACTCAGCCGCTTTATTTTGAAGATTCTTCATCTATTGTATGGTTTGATAAAAGTAGTTTTCAGATTACAAATCAGGGCATGCAACTTACAAGAGGAAAAGCCATATTTAACAATAATGTGGCATTTGAATATTTATCAACTGATACGACAAATGGAGTTATGATAGGTGATGGAACTGTGGATAATGATTTTATTATAGAATTTAATGCTGCGGCTGTGCTTAATTTTGATCAGGGCCATTTTGTTTATAATAATACGATAGTAGATGGGGTTCGGTCGAAAGCAAAAACTTCCCGCGTCAATAGAACGCCAAATTCGCATATTTACAATCTACAAAGTCAGGTATTGAGTAATTTTACCTTTAATTATAGCTCAATTTTAGTGCCTCCTATTGATGTATTAGCAGGCAAAACGGTTTCGTTTTCAAATATTGATGTAGTATTTCCTGATTTTGCGTTTACGATTAATGCACAACAATATAGTAGTGTTGCTGAGCTTTTGCTTGGAAATAATTCAGTTGCTTTGCAAAAAGGGATCTTTCCACTTGCACTTCTGATTTTAAATAGTGGAAACTCTATTCAGGGTAATGGAACTATTGGAGGGCCTATTCAATTTTTATCATCAGCTTCATCATTAGTATGGGCAAATTTAGGGCCATTGAGTAGTCAGATAACCTTTAATGGAGCAGAGCTTTCACTTAAGGCGGATCTTTCTATGAACGCAGGAGCATCTTTGGTAGGTCCAGGTAGTATTGATTTACAAAATTATCGAGTTAAATATCCTTTAGTATCGCACACGCAATCTTCGAGCCTTGTTTTTAATGGAGATGGAGAAATTGATTTACGTGCAAATTTTATTATAGATGGCGATATACTATGCAATGGCGAGTGTCTAATAAATGGGCAAAATCATGTCTTGAGTATGGGAGCCGGTTCTTTAATTGTTGGATCACAGAGTAAGCTTATTTTACAAGATATTATTATTGATGGTATTAAAGATGAAAATATTCGATGTCAAGACGATACGGGAATTATTGAGTTTGATAATGCTCGATGCACGTTAAGTAGCTACTATACATTTAGCAGTGGCGCAATGCGGTTAAAAAATAAAAATTATTTTGGAGGAGATGAAGTTTTAGCATATGAAACGGTTCAAACGAGTACAATACTTTCTCAAAGTAGCCTTCAACTAGAAGGAACCTTGACTTTTAGCTATGCGCCGCGTTCATTCGATAAATCACTGATTTTCTTTTCAGATAAGTCCTCCGAACTAAAATTTAATGAAGCAACGTTACTTACCACTTCATCAGGTATAGATTTTTATGGAGGAACGATTCGCATAAGAGGTACATCGACTTTTGCAGTGCAAGACAGTACAAATATTATTCAAGAACAAAACATATCGTTTGGAAATGGTGAAACTGACATAACCGTTTTGATTGATCCTGGAGTTGAGCTTTACGTAAGTCAGGGTGTTTTGGCATACAAAAATATAAGTATTCCTTCTTTTCGTCTTTTAAATAATGAGTCAGCCCTTCATATAGGAACAGGGGCAGTTTTGGCATTATTCGAAGATTTAACAATTACGACAGGATTTATAATTTTTGATGACTTAGCTCGCTTATATAGTGGAGATGGGATCAAGGAGATTAATGGTTCAATTAATCCTCAGGGTAATCTTATACGGAGAAATTTTGCTCTTTAATGTTATGAAACGATATAATAAAAATATTATAATCTGTTTTTTTTTATATCCGATATTGATTCAGGCTGCTACGATTGGATCCGATACGGCTGTTACGCGATTTAATACAAGTCAGGTTGTCTCAAATGGAGATCGAATAGCGGGATTTGCTGCATTAAATGCTGGTTTTTCTTTTAATAATGCGAGCACTTTAGGTACCTTTGATTCATTTTTTCATGTTATGGGTCCAGTTGCATTAAATTTTGGCACACTTATTTTGGGTCAAGATCTCGTGCTTGATAGTCCAAGCTCAATAGCTGTGGCTGGAAACATTATTGGTGCAGGACATACCGCTGCTCTCGCGCCCAATATTAGTGTGTTAGCTGGAAGTGCTCTTTTAGATAGTTGTGCTATCTCATTTGTTAATAATGCAGCGACGGCAGCGAGTGTTTTGGGGGTAGATTGGAACTCTTCTGGGCAATATGTGGCTGTGGGGCTAACTAACAATGCAGGCAATGAGCTTTCTGTATATAGCTGGGATGGCGCTACATTAAGCTTGATAACAGGTGTTAATTTGGCGGCGAATACGTTTGCGGTTTCATGGCATCCTACGAATAATTGGATTGCTGTAGGGCGCGATGGTGCTGCAGGAGCGGAAATTTATAATTATTCATTTAATGGCGTTACATTAACGTTACTAAGCTCTATAGATTTGGGAGGAGCAGGAAATGGTGTACGGTCTGTAGCATGGCGGCCTCAAGGTGATTTTCTTGCCGTTGGTTCTGATAATAATGCTGCAGAACTGCGAGTATATGCAGTTAATGGCTCAGGAGTCTTTGGAGCTAGTGCACTCGTCAATCTTGGGCAAGATGTAAATGCTGTCAGTTGGAATTCTGCGGGCACGCAACTTGCAGCTGGACTCGATTCTGGCGCGGATAATGAGTTACGAGTATATCTTTTTGCTATCACTCCAACGTTAACGTTGGACAGTACGTTTCCCGTAAATCAGAATGTGCTCGCATGCTCGTGGAATAAAGTTTCTCCTAATAATGAAGTGATAGCTATTGGGGTTGATGCTGGCACTGATAGATTGCAATTATATCTTCACAGTACCGGATCGCTAACGCTTATTCCATCTATTTCAATTGCGGACACGGTTAATTGCTTGGATTGGCATCCTAATGGTGAATGCTTGCTTGCAGGCCTTTCTAATGGAACGATATATGATTTGGCTACCTATATGTTTCAAAACAATGTCTTATCACTTAATACGAGCTTTGAGCTTGGGACGGACGTTTTGTCATGTGCGTGGTCTCGAGGTACTGGTAGCTATGCAGTAGTGGGAGATGCAGCAAATACGGTAGATGTATATAGAGTTGATGCAAATTTTGTCAATATGACGGCAGTTCGATTTTCAGATTTATTTTTGGAGTTGCATAATAATGTTACGTTACGAGATACCTCGATTACGTTTTCAGGAAGATCTGCTATTGCTGGCTTTAATAATACATTGACATTGACAGAAACAGCTACGCTCGTCGTTGAAGCGGGTGCGAGCTTGCTGCTTCAAAATATAACTATCTCAAATTTAAAAGATAGTCGACTGCGATTGACAGATTCTGTGTCCACGCTCTCTGTCCAAAATGTAACTTTTATTTTAGAAGATGATTTTACGCTGACGAATGGATATCTAGATATTTTAGGAGAATGTATAATAACTGGTAGCCGTGCATTTAATTATCAAACCAATCAAACATCGATAATCAGAGGAAGCAACGTTGTAAACTCGGCTGGTGATGTTAAGTTTTTTGAAGGAAGTTTGATTTTAGATCGAATTTTATTTAATTATAATCCACCAAACAACTCTTCATCGCTTCTGAATTTTGAAAGTGCTCTTTCTGTTCTTGAAATAAAAAGTAGTATTCTACAAGCAACAACGCTTTCTTTATTAAAAGGGTCAATATTTGTTGATGGTCAATCTGGTTTATATTCTTCGGGAAGCATCACGTTGGGAAGTGGGGTTGCAGCAAATAATATTGGATTTACGCTTTTGCCAGCAGCAACGTTGGATATAAGAGGTACGATTATTAATGCGAATGTTTAAGTATATCATAGCGATAATGCTATTATGTTTTCATATGCTGGAACCAGTTAATATTGGCTCTGATACAGCCGTTACCCGTTTTAATACGCAACAAACAGTTTTTAATAGCGATCGGATTGCAGGTTTTGCTTCTCTAGCTGCAGGTTTTTCTTTTTTTAACTCATCGGTGGTAGCAGCTTTTGATTCTTTTTTTGGGGTTTCTGGAGATGTGGCTCTTAATTTTGGATCACTCAATTTAAATCAAGATATCCTTCTTTTAAAATCATCATTGAGCTCTTCTGGTAATATTCGGGCAAATGGATATACCATCAATTTTGGTCCTTCGATACAAAGAATTCCTGTTCTGTCTTCCGTTAATGAGCAATCGTGCGGAATTACGAGCGTTACGAACCTTGCTGCGGCTGCACAGGTAAACTCAGTTGATTGGAACTCATCGGGGCAATATCTTGCATCGGGAATAAATGATCCAGGGGGAACAACGAGTCAAGTTACTGTTTATTCTTGGAATGGTACGTCTTTAACTTCTATTACAGGTGTGGACATAAATGGTACCGTTTTTGGCGTGAGGTGGCATCCAACGAATGATTGGATCGCGGTTGCTCGGGCAGCAGGAGGCGGTAATGAGCTTTATGTTTATTCATTTAATGGCGTTGCTTTAACGTTATTAAGCTCTATTGGATTGGCAGCTTCGGCAAATGCTGTCGATTGGCGGCCTGATGGCAATTTTCTTGCAGTAGCGACGGCTATTGCAGGAGCGCAGCTACGAGTATATCCAATTAGTGGTGCGGGGGCCATAGGAGCAGCTATTACGGCAAGTTTGGGTCTTATAAACGCAAATGATGTGAGTTGGAATAGTGACGGAACATTACTCGCTGTGGTAAGCGACAATAATATCTTGGGTAACGAACTATTTACGTACACATTCAATGGCGTGGCGCTTGCGCTTGATGCGGGCGCGGATGTAACAGCGACAACGAATGCTGTCTCGTGGAATAAAAACGTTAATAGTAGCGATGTTATCGCCGTGGGATCTGAGGTTGGTACAGGCTCTACGTTAAAATTATTTCGTCGTACGGTTGGAGCTCTTACTGCCATTCCTCTTTCAGTTAGTGTTACGGTAGCGACTAATGCGGTCCATTGGAATATTTTTGGATCATGTCTTGCCGCAGGTTTGGATACTAATGCGAGTGGAGAGGTTCGTTCATATACTTTTGCGGGTAATGATCTTATACTTGCTTCCGATATTGAGCGCAGCGTTAACGTATTTGATGTCAGATGGAATATTCAGAATAGTTATGTAGCAACAGGAGACTCTGCCCCAAGTGTAAGTGTGTTTAGGGTTAATAGTTCTACTATTGCTACTCAAAATGTGACATGGTCGAATGCAAATATTATTTTGAATAATAATACGACATTTGTGTCTCCTTCAATTACGTTTACAGGCCAATCAGTGATAAATGCGCTTGGTAAAACTGTATCGCTTGATCCTACATTTACACTCATTGTTGGTGCTAATTCGAGTATTTTGCTTAAAAATATGACTCTTTCAAATGTAAGGGCGGGTTCGCTGAGGTGCGATGATTCTCTTGCTACATTCTCTTTTCAAAACGTTGTTTTGGAATTGAGTGATAATTATACATTTAGTCAGGGACGGTGGGATATTTTGGGTGAAATGATCATTAGAGGTACACATGTTCTTACATATGCTTCGAACAATAGTTTGACATTAAAGAGCGCTTTAAATGCAACTGCGAGCTGCGTCAAATTTTTTGTAGGACAATTAATCATTGATCCATTTTGTACATTTAATTATGCCCCATCTGGAGGCTCTGCAAATTTAATTGTTATGGAAGATACGGCTTCTGAAATTATACTTCGAGATTCACTCTTAAGAGCAACAAACTTAAATTTGACAAAAGGATCTTTAACTATCGATGGAATGTCTCAGCTTGAGTGCAGTGGTACTATTAACATAGGAGATGGTTCTAATGTTCTGAATAATCTTCGTGTGGAAATACTGCCTGCAGCTCAATTACAGTGTTTGGGTTCTATTCGGTATAACAATATATGAGTTAGACAATACTATAGTTTACATATCCTTGGATTGTTACATTACTAGCAGGCATTATTTCTAGGTATGGATTACGTGAGATACTATTATTTCCAAATTCTAAAGATGTGGCTGATGATGTACCTTCATTAACCAAAGAGACAATACCATCGAATATGATGCTACCATCTAATAATTGTAGTCCGACATTTGATGTGGAAAGAGTTGCATTTTTAAGAGTAAGCTCTGACGTTCTATTAAGAATAAAAAAATTTCTACTGGCGCTGCTTGGAGCATATCGAAAGGTAGTATTATCATTGAAGGTAAGGCTTGAATTTGGTTGAACAGTGCCTAGAGAAGTGGAAGTAAATACAAAACTTTTATTGTTGCCAGATATTGTTACATCATTAATAAAATCGATTTTTCCTCTATCAAATGTATAATTATTTTTAAGTAAAATGCGCGCATTATTAAATGTTATCGTACTTGTGCTGTCAAGATTCTTAATATTATTATTTCCAAGGCCTATTATTTCCATATCTTTAAACATAAGGCTTGAGCGAGCGCTAACTAAAAATGTACATGTACTGTCAAATTCGAGAGTATTCCCCATCCCATCCCATACATTAATACCAGTAAATGTTATGCACATATCATGAAAAAAGCAGTTGGATGTATTGATTATATTGAGATTCGACATGGTATAACAGGATGAAAGAGGTAACCCGTATACTCTAATAATGTTATCATCTCCCGAAACGGCAGCAGCTCTTCCTATGGGCCCCCATCGAGTAGCTTCAAAATCATCTCCTGCAGCAAGGCCGGTAAATTGAGTACTGGTAATAAGACTTAACGTGTTGTTCGTAAAAGAGTAGGTATTAAAGTATGCAATGCCTGCAAGTTCATCTGAGCTTGCAGAAAAGCAAGGCAAATCCCCAGCCCAACTGATTCCTTCTGTTGTTCTTCCAATATCAGAGGTGCTTGCAAGAAGTGCCAAGCTCCCTGCTCCAACTCCTCCTGTGCCGGGGTTATGGCTATAGACTTGAACGTTTGCGCCAACAGTACCCTGAAGTCCTACGGCTAAGAAATCATCTCCTTTTCCCCAATCAAGGCCGCCAATCGATCTTCCAAGCGTTACGGATGCATTAACTCCAACAATTGAAAGCGGGCTTGTATTTACTCTAATAATGAGAAGTTCTGGATTTCCGCCTCCTGTAATGAGGCCAACTGCTAAATATGTACCAGCTTTATTCCACGCAATACATTCGTAGTACACATTGTTTGTGGTGCTAATTGTGACAGCTCCAGCCGCATTAATAACTCCAGCAGCATCTACAGGATAGATAATGACTTGGCCTCCTCCAACAAGATTTCCAACGGCCAGGAATGATCCACTTGGATGCCATGCGCAAGCTCGAGCATCTGCTGCTAAAGGAAGAGAAGAAATTGTTGTAAGAGTCCCTGCTCCTACGTTGAAGGTGAATGTAAAAACCATATTTGGAGTTCCAGCCTCTCGAGCGAGAGCAAGAATTCGGTCATTTGGCCTAAATGCTACTTGTCCTACTCCATCTGTGGTTGCTCCTCCGCTACTAATGCTTGTGACAAACGTAAGTGCAGAACCATTATAGCTGTACATTCGTACCAATCCATCATCAGATGCTGTGCATAAATACTGTTCAGAATAGTCCCACGATAATGTTTCGGCATCTTGGCCAACGTTAATTTGAGTAACAAAAAAAGGGGCGCAGTTAAAGAGAGCTCCGCATAAACTTGGTATCTGTGATGTACTTGAAAATTGCAGTGTATGAGTATTTCCGTATATATTACCAAAAAATCCAAAATTTAAATTTCTCAAATATAGATCTTTGTTAAGAATAAGGGTTCCGCCTGTTAATGATACGGTATCATACACAGGAAAAAATGAATCAAAAATACCCGAAACGTTGGCACTTGAAAAACTAAATCCTTTATAAAGAGCTGCAAATCCGGCAATGCGATCGCCATTATTTACCGTTTGTGTTGTGTTAAAACGCGTTACCGCTGTATCAGATCCGATATCGACACTTAATAATGCGGATGAATAAAACAATAATAAAAAATAATTTAGTATAAGAATATGAATCATGTGTATTTCCTTTTTTTATATTTCATACCAAATAATAGATTTTTATTTGAGAATTGTTGATATTTTAATTTTTAT
This sequence comes from uncultured Pseudomonadota bacterium, assembly GCA_964495945.1. Taxonomy (GTDB): domain Bacteria; phylum Babelota; class Babeliae; order Babelales; family Vermiphilaceae; genus JAJCZB01. Next base: position 48,027 of record CAZBWL010000003.1, read on the forward strand.
GTGAACAATAATATATAAGGGTAGAGTACGTTGGCGTTTGATCGAGAGTAGTTATGAATGTTATGAGTATTGTCTTTTTTTTACTCTTTATTTTTGCTCAGACTCAACCACAAGCATTACGTTTTGACAGCCGATATTCGACGATAAAAGTAGGTACTGGCGGCGTTTTTACGGTTAATCGTCCTATTGCAAACTGGAATGGGACGTTAGTTAAATCTACGGGCGGAACAATCACTGGACAAGATATTTCTTTTGTTGATGGTTTGCTTGAGGATGAAGGCAATCAGATTTTATTATCGGCAATTTTCAATCCATCAGGCTCAATTTCTTTGCGTGGTAATGCTACGTTTAGAGCTGTTCCTGGTCGTATTTTGCAAAGTGTTAATGTAAGCTCCCGGGGAAATATATTAACGGGGCAGCCTGTTTTTTCTAGTCCGATTGTTTTAGCTGATTCGAATACAACACTAACGTTGGGTATTCAGTCTCAAATGAACCAGAATCTCGTCTTAAATGGTGGTTCGGTTACGCTTCAAAATGATCTTGTCTTTACAGATAGTGCATTTATTGTTGGTAATGGATCAATTCGTGGAAATAGATATCAAGTTTCTACTGGGGGTATACCGTTTTTATGGACGAGTAATATTAATTGGTTTACGAACATAAATTTAAATACATGTGTAGATTTTACAGGGTCATTTACCTTTAATGCGGCAGACAATAATATTCGTGGGAATGGATATATTTATAATTTGACAGGAGGTGGCGTTCTTACCGTTGCTTCTGGATCAACGTTGACGCTTGATAATGTTGTTATTAAAGGATTGGGAGATGGCGCTGGCTTTGGAAAAATTATTCTTGCCGATGATACAGCAACGCTTGTTCTTACAAATGCAACATTGCTATTTTCAGATACATTTACAATGACTAAGGGGCGTGTTTATGTAAAGGGGCCGACCACGGCAGTTGTAAGAAATAAATTGTGGCGCTTTCAGGGAACATCCAATTTGGAAGTTGATGATATTACATTATGGAAGGATGTGGCAGGGGCTACGCCATGTGGAGATATTACGTTTACCTCTACCGCAAATAAAACCTTTTTAAATGATGGAACGATAGAATATATAACATTACGATGTACTTCTCTTATTGCGTCGATACAAAGTGCTTTGGAGGTGAATGATTCGCGCATTGATCTATTAGAATCGTGCTGCCAAGTGACAGACTCACGACTTGATCTGCTGGAAAGCTGCTGTCAGGTAACAGATTCACGATTGGATCGTGTTGAATCGGAGGTCAATACATTTGATTCGAGAATAGATTTATTAGAATCATGCTGCCAAGTGACAGACTCACGACTTGATCTGCTGGAAAGCTGCTGCCAGGTAA
>CAZBWL010000004.1:0-6587 GCA_964495945.1 uncultured Pseudomonadota bacterium
AGGACTTTTCAAATGCGGAAGAATTAAAAAGATGGAACCTCTTTTTTGCCCTTAGTTCAAAGGTATTTGCCTGTCCGTCGAAGCCCGCTTTGTTTAAAACGTTCGCGTATAATTTAATGGCGAAGTCGGAGGCACGCAATACCTTTGTGCCGCCTGCAAAGGCCGAAATAAAATATATAAAACCAGATAAAAAATTAAGAAACAAAAACTCTGGCGCTTGCCCGCGTAGGGCTGAAGCACTTTGAATTAAAAAAAAGAATAAAACAAAGATACTCGCTCCCTTTGCGCTGGCCGCGCAGGCCTGAAAAAGATATTAAGATATGAAAATAAAGGAAGCACGATGCCATTCTTTTGAGGCAAGACAATATTCCATTTTTTTATTACACTACTCTGTAAGCAGTTCATATTCTTTAAAAAACTATGATATTCGTCCAAGGAGTATCTCCATGATTACTAAAGTAGGCATGATTATTTTATTAGAGCATGACGTCGATGCGGCTGTGGCTTTTTATAAAAAGCTCGGTTTAAAGACGATATTCCATTTAAAGGAGTCGTGGGCGGAATTTGCAATTGGGGATGTGAAAATTGGCTTATGCCCAACCAAGCAAGAGCCTCGTGATCGTATTACTGGGCTTGTATTGGAAGTGGATGATATTCGAAAATTTTATGCCGATTATAAGGATGAATTGCCATTTCGGTCCGCTCCATTAGAGAAAGTACATGGCATTATGGCGAGTATTCAAGATCCGGGGGGCAATATTATCGATCTATACCAGCCTACCCCGGAAAAGGTCCAAAATCTTGTCAAAGACGTGGTCAAAAAAGATGAAAAGCGAAAAAAGGACTGCAATCCTGATAATTGCCGATGCAAGCAGCCAAAGGCAAGTGCATAGACGGTGTGTCTTGTTTTTAAAAATATTCAGCAAATTCTCTTTAAATTTTTGATGATTTTAAAAGCGTGCCTTTTTCCAATAATAAAGCCCTTTGTGTGCTTCATTTCACAGGTTAGCCTCTATAAAATATGAGTGGATCTCTATCAAAAAAAATATGTTGAGAAAATAAGATAGTTTGGTATGATGGAGACTAGAAATTGTATACAACCTAACCTGCTCCATTAAGGAGGAATGATGTTCGAAAAAATCAAACCATTGGGCGATCGCGTACTTGTTAAGCGTATGCCTTCGGAAGAAAAAACAGCGTCAGGTCTTATTATCCCTGATGCGGCAAAAGAGAAAGCAAATATGGGCTCTGTCATTGCGGTAGGTCCAGGCAAAAAGGATGCGCATGGCAATCCAATGGCGCTTGCTGTTAAGGCCGGTGACACGGTTTATTTTGGAAAATATGCCGGCACTGAAGCTGGCGATTATCTCATTATGAAAGAAGATGAGCTGCTTGGTGTTCTTGAAGCATAATAATTTGAATCTGGAGTGAGACTATGTCATCAAAAAAAATTATATTTGGCGCGGATGCGCGCGAACGCATTCGTCGAGGTGTCGATATTTTAGCGGACACCGTTAAAGTAACGCTTGGTCCTCTTGGCCGTAACGTGGTGTTTGAACGGTCCTTTGGTTCCCCAGCCGTCACTAAAGATGGTGTAACGGTTGCTAAAGAGATCGAGCTTGAAGATAAGTTTGAAAATATGGGCGCGCAAATGGTCCGTGAAGTTGCAAGTAAAACTGCAGACGTAGCGGGCGATGGAACCACGACTGCGACAGTTTTGGCGCAAGCGATTTTCCGTGAAGGAAATAAGTATGTGGTTGCAGGCGCAAACCCTATGGAATTAAAGCGCGGTATTGATAAGGCAGTTGGCGCTGTTGTCCTTGAAATTAAGGCGCAGGCAAAGGTGGTTTCAAGTAAGCGTGAAATCGAACAAGTAGCGACAATTTCTGCAAATTCAGATGCATCGATTGGGACTCAAATTGCTGAAGCGATGGAACGTGTTGGTCGCGATGGCGTGATTACGGTTGAAGAAGCAAAAGGTATGCAGGATGAGCTGGATATCGTTGAAGGTATGCAGTTTGATCGTGGATATCTCTCTCCATATTTCGTGACGAACAATGAAAAAATGGAAGTTGTGCTTGAAAATCCGGTTATCCTGATTTTTGAAAAAAAGATCAGCACAATGAAATCTATCCTTCCTCTTTTAGAGCAAGTAGCAAAAAGTGGCCGTTCGCTTGTCATTATCGCAGAAGATGTTGAAGGCGAAGCGCTTGCGACGCTTGTGGTCAATAAGCTTCGTGGTACGCTGAGCGTGGCAGCTGTGAAGGCTCCTGGATTTGGCGATCGACGCAAAGCGATGCTTGAAGATATCGCTATTTTGACTGGCGGCAAGATGATCTCTGATGATATTGGCGTGAAGCTTGATACGGTCATGATGGAAGATCTTGGTTTGGCAAAACGAGTGGTTGTGACGAAAGATGCAACGACTATTATTGAAGGCCAAGGCAGCAAGGATGCGATCGATGGTCGCGTACAGCAAATCAGAATGCAAATGGAAAATAGCAGCTCTGATTATGATAAAGAAAAAATGCAAGAACGCCTTGCAAAGCTTGCGGGCGGCGTTGCGGTGATTAAAGTTGGTGCCGCAACTGAAACTGAAATGAAAGAAAAGAAAGATCGCATAGAAGATGCTTTGCATGCGACTCGTGCTGCTGTCGAAGAAGGCATTGTGGCTGGAGGTGGCGTTTCGCTCCTTCGCACACAAAAGGCAGTCGAAGCATTAAAGCTTGAGGGCGATGAAAAGCTTGGCGCGCAAATTATTCGCCGAGCATTAGAAGAGCCGATGAGAATCATTGCGAGCAATGCAGGATTTGATGCGGCTGTCGTGATTAACGAAGTGAAAGCTAAATCGGGAAATGTTGGCTTTGATGCAAAGACGGGCCACTATTGCGATATGCTACAAGCTGGTATCATTGATCCGGCGAAGGTTTCCCGTTCAGCAATACAGCACGCAGCTTCAATTGCAGGCTTAATGCTAACGACGGAAGCTTCTATCTCCGAACTTCCTCAAGATAAAAAAGAAGCTGCTCCTGCTCAGGGCATGGGCGGTATGGGAGGAATGAGCGGAATGCCAGGAATGTATTAATACTACATTCTTCTTTAGCTCAAATTTAAAGCCCCGTTTTAAAAGCGGGGCTTTTTTTGATCGTTTACTTTGGAATATATTTCTTGGTACATTGTAAATACAACGTAAATACGAAAGAGTAAAATTATGACCAAAAAACTAACGAAACATGGTAATAGTTTAGCCCTTATTATTGATAAGCCAATTTTAAAACTACTTAAGATATCGGAAAATACCAGCCTCGAGCTTATAGTCCAGGATAATCAATTAATAATTCGTCCGAAAAAAAGAAGTAGTACACGATCCAAGAAAGATTTACAAAAAATTGCTGAAGAAATCATGGATGAATACGCAGAAGCTTTTAAAAAGTTAGCTGAGTAAAAAATGCGTTTTTTAAAGAGTGATGAATTGCTTACCTTTCATAAAAGACTCATAGAGCGATTTGGTGGGCTTTACGGATTACGAAGTAAAGATCTTTTAGAATCGGCAATAGCATATCCCACATTAGCAATCAGTATGGGCATTAATCTGGATATATTTCAGGTAGCAGCTTTATATGGTATGCATTTAATAAAAAATCATGCATTTGTAGATGGAAATAAAAGAATTGGTGCATTTGCTATGATTTATTTTCTTCAAATAAATGGTGTAAAATCAAATATCACCAATAAAGAATTAGAAACTATGGCATTGGCAATAGCTGAATCAAAGATATCTCTCGAAGAGATATCTCGTCTGCTACAAAATAAGTTACAATAGACTTCTGTGTATGTTGCATGTACAAAGTCTCATAGTAAGGTAGCAATCAATTTTTTTCATTCTTGCCTCAAACTATATATCCCGATACTCTAGAGACCAATCATAATTTTTAAAAAGGGATATTATGAAGAAAAAACTATGTACATTGTTGATATTGATATCTTTTGGTGTGTCCGCTGTGGAGAGCGATAGCGAAACGCCACCTCGTGGTCGAAAAAATACTTTTCGCGAAAGATCCCCAGGAGCGGAAAATCGAGAATATCATGTGCCGAATCATGCTCAGTTTTCTAATCCTTATATCGAACAGCAATGCGATAGCGATGATGAAGATATTATAAATCAAAGGCCATTGCATACGTCGGGATATTATCATGTTCCAAATTCGTATCCATCGCCACGACCAATCATCTATACATATAGAACAAAAGAAGGTTCTTCTGGTTGCGTTTGTTTTACGGCGCTTGGAGCGCTTATCATGACCTACATAGGATGTAAAATATTCATGGAAGATCGCTCTTGCAAGGGAAAGAAAAAAGCGAATGCATAGCGGCTCTTTTTTTGTTTTTTAAAAAAATCTGTTATGCTCTAGGCAATTTATTTTGATTGAAACGTTATTAAAATAAAAAATGTGTTTTGTGCGAGCAGTATAAAAACAATATATACAAAATAGGATGAACATGCAGAAAAAATATTTTTCTTTACGCCTTCTTCTGGTAGCGAGTCTTGCCCTTGGGGCATCGGACTTGCTTGCGGCAAGTAAGGATAAAAAAAATAAAAAGCAACAAAGCTCCAAGCCACAAAAAACTCTAGCTTCTTCAGATACAAATCTTGAGACTGAAAAGAGCGATAATCAAACCAATGTCCGCGAAAATGTAGATACAGTATTAGCAGAGGACACATCAAGAAAAGTTGAAGACCAAAATTATGATAATATACATCTTAAAGGTCAGGTTATTTTATTAGATAAAAAAAACAATGAACTTGAAAAGGCTCTTTCAGAAGCAAATAATCAACTAGGTGAAGCTAAAAGAGAGCAAGATAATTTGAGCGCGATACAAAATAAGCTTCAAGCTGAATTAGCTGAAGCGCGTAAAAATGATAAAACGCAAGAAGTAGCGCAGCTTAAAGAGCAATTAAATCAAATAGAAAATGAGAAGAAATCGACAGCAAATAAGCTTGAAGATCTTGAAAGCAGGATCGAAGAATATACAAAGCTTGGATCTATCCAAGAAGTTCAAGATATGATTACGTCACGAGAAGAGCTAAGAGCTGAGAATCGTGAGCTTGTGCAGAAAGCTTCTGAGTTAGATAAATTTCAAAAATTGATTGCAATTGAAAAGCTTGAAGTCTTACTTACTGAACATGGACAATTATCTGTTGAGGTTCTAGAGCTTCAAAAATCAAAAACAGCTCTTGAAGCTGAGCTTCAAAATACAAAAGATTCAGTAAACACAGACTCGCAAGTTTTGATTGATACTATCAAAGTAGAACTTGAAGATATAAAAGATACCCTATCTAAAAAAATGGCAGAAAAATTGGCCTTAGAAAATGAGTTGGCTTCTGAGAAGCATAAGCTTAAAGAGCTGACAGATCGGTATACAGCAATTAATGCCGGATTAAATAACGATTTAACATCAGCAAAAGCAGCACTAGCACCAGTACAAAAAGCGATGGAACAATATAAATTCCAGCGCAATCTTGCGATTGGCGGCGGATCTGTGAGCGTTGCAGGGCTTATTGCGTACATAAATCGAGAAGCGATTGCTTCAAATGCAAGAGCTGGAAAAAATGCCGTACAAAAATGGTGGAATACAAAAGCTGCAAAGGCTAAAAAAGCGTAATAGATTTTAGTTTTCCTTTGCCTTTATAAGATTAAAGCCCCTCTTTTTGAGGGGCTTTTTTGTGCCCTGATTGATATATTGCTTTTTTATGGCCGATTTCAGTAGGCTTTTGGAAGGGATGGGTGATTATAAAGGGGGATTAGTATGAATGCCAAACGAGTTCCGTATATTTTAGCTGTTTTGATCAGTACGACGATTTTAGGGCTTGCAAGCTGGTGTATCTTTAAATATTTGCGTCGGCATATGGTGCTGAGAGCACAGCAGCAGGAGGCTGCAGACATTGATCGAGAGATGAAGGTGATGCTCGGATTGGGCTTTGGGCCAGAAAGTGAGCTGATTAGTATACTTGCTGAATATAAAAGACAGATTGGAGCAGATGAGCAACCTTACCTCAGCTCTCGGCCTTTAATTGAGCTTTTAAATTTAAATAAAAAAATGCTGATGAGTTATGTTTCTGAAATTAAGCAGCTTAGAAAGCAGGGTGTGGATCCTCGGGATTCGGTCATGAAATTTGCCTACGATAAAGTGGTGCGCCTCACCATTGCGACGGCTGAGCTTGAAAAGCAGATACGAGCAGAGGAACAGGATCGATCAGAGTTTCAAAAGCGTGTGGAGCGTATGAAAGAGATTACGCGTCAATCAGTAGCTCATTATAAAAATCAGCTTCGAAATTACATTGCATTAGGATTTACCGATCAGGATGAGCGAGTGCAGCATTGTCGAAGAGTGTTGACGGTGAGAATGAAGCATTTGTGTATGATGTAATTTTGTATCTATAGTATTCATCTTTTTTCATGTCTTAATATCTTTTTTAGGCCTATGTGGCCAAGCACAAAGGTATTCTGCAGTTCTCTTTATTCTTACTCTCATTTTAAAGTCTTTCAGCCCTACGCGGGCAAGCGCCAGATATTTTGCTCACCCAA
>CAZBWL010000005.1:0-6439 GCA_964495945.1 uncultured Pseudomonadota bacterium
TGGGCCGTATCTCAGTCCCAATGTGTCCGTACACCCTCTCAGGCCGGCTAGCCATCATCGCCTTGGTAGGCCTTTACCCTACCAACTAGCTAATAGCGCGCAAGCTCATCCTCTAGCGGCAGCATAAAGCCACCTTTACCCCGAAGGGATTATGCAGTATTAACCCCGATTTCTCGAGGGTATTCCTCACTAGAGGGCAGATTCTCACGTGTTCTACACCCGTCCGCCGCTATACTCACTCCCGAAGGAGTTTTCTCGCTCGACTTGCATGTGTTAAGCACGCCGCCAACGTTCATTCTGAGCCAGGATCAAACTCTTCATTACAGAATTTAAAGGTATTGATTTCCTAAACAAGTCAGGCTCAATTTTTTCTCATGAATTTCAAAGAATTTTAATTTTCAAATTTTAGATCAATTTGTGTCGAATTTTCGGATCGTTTTGTTTTCGAATCGATTTGTTCGTATCAAATGATGGTTAAAATTATACATGTATCCTTAATCATGTCAACGTTTTTTATAAACTTTTTTTATTTTTTTACGGTTTCTTTCAACTTTTATTGGAAGCTTATATAAAAGTTCACAATAAAAAAATCATCGATCGAGGCTTCCAGAGTATCTTTTTCATATAAAAATCAACTTTTATTAAGCCCTATAAGATGACTCTTAATTATATGTAAAAGAGTTGAAACTGCCGTATTGAATACCCTATTTTCAACATGATATTCAAAAAAAGAATCTCTTTTTTCTTCTTCTATTTCAATTAACGCTCGAGCACATCGCCTATCAATTGACTGTTGAGAATCAAAGCCTCGCCTTACCAAGCGGACCTTGAGCTCATCAATCGGAACAGTAATCCATATAAAGATGGCATTTGTACCCACCCTCTCTTTAATGGCAGCTGCACCTTTTCGATCGGTTATCATAATATACGATTCGCCCTTGCGCATATTATCAAGAATATTATGCGGCGACCCGTAATAATCATGATAGGCCGTGCTATATTCAAGGAAAAAATTTTTTTCTATACGCTCTTGAAAATCTATCGATGAAATAAAATGATAATCAACCCCATCCTGTTCATTATGTCGGGGCTTACGAGTTGTATAGGTTACCACCCGCCTGAGCGGATACTCTGTTAGCTTTGTAACCATATCAACAATCGAACTCTTACCTGCTCCAGATGGAGCCGATATAATAAAAAGCATTCCCATCATCCGAAATTCCTGATAATTTCAATTAGTAACATTATATCATGATTTAATATCAATCGCAAGTGAGCCTCTATTGCTCACTTTCAACACAAAATATATCTATTTCCCCTTTCAAACCCTAATGATACATCAATACCCCCTTTTTTTCATAATAATATAACCCCTATATATATAAGGAATAGAAATTGCCATACACAAAACCATCTCACCGCTCTCAATTGTTTCTATTAGAAATAGTCCCTACAAATCCATTACCATGATAAGAGCTCTTATTTTATATCTCGTTTTCTATGATATACTACACAGTAATACTTATCTTATACACTAAAGGCGCTATAATGCTTATCGATGAATTAAAGGAACGGCTCAAATCTATTGATCCCGATATTCAGACTATTATTCAATCGTGGAATAACTCTAATTTTTCATCACGTTTTTCTGAACTCAAGGATCTGATTCATCAAGAAAACTTTTGGCAAAACACGCGCCAGGCTGAAATTTCAAAAGAGTTTCAAGCCATAAAGCTTAAACGCGAACAATTTGAAAAAATCGTTGCATCATCTACAGAGTTAAAAGAGCTTTTAGAACTATTTGAAGACGATGAGCGAGAGCTACAAAAAATTGCGATAGAGATAAATCAACTCGAAAAATCTGTGGCCAACTTTAAAATATCGCTCCTTCTTGGCTCTATCGAGGACAATGCACCTTGCTTTTTAAATATCAACGCCGGAGCTGGAGGAACCGAATCACAAGATTGGGCAAGCATGATATTACGGATGTTTCTTCGATTTTGCGAGCGTGAAGGTTTTAAAGTCAACATCATTGATTATCAAACAGGAGAAGAAGCCGGCATCAAATCAGCAACTCTTTATGTACAAGGTGAACATGCATACGGACTTCTAAAAAGTGAACACGGCATTCATAGGCTTGTTCGAATCTCTCCTTATGATGCTAACAAGCGAAGACATACTTCATTTGCAGCAGTTACCGTTATTCCAGAAACTCCAGAAATATCTGTCGAAATCGATCCAAAAGACCTTCGCATCGATACCTACCGCGCAGGAGGAGCTGGAGGGCAACACGTCAACAAAACTGACTCTGCCGTTCGAATTACGCATCTTCCAACTAATATTGTTGTACAATGTCAAAACGAACGATCCCAAATGCAAAATAAAGAAACAGCAATGAAGATGCTGTATGCAAAGCTTGCGCAGAAAGCAAAAGATGAACAAGAAGCAAAATTAGCCGCTGGTGTCGTGAAAAAGAAAATGGAATGGGGATCTCAAATTCGCTCCTATGTTCTTCATCCCTATAAAATGGTTAAAGATCATCGTACCAGCCATGAATCGCCACAACCTGATATTGTACTTGACGGAGACCTTATGCCATTTATTGAGAGCTATCTTGTCCAAGAATGCGCATAATTAGAATACTGCTACAAAAGATATGTATGCTGTATGCTGTTTTGGTACGTTTTTACCCAAAACAGTGAATTGTCCTCCAAATCCTAATTCAAACATATTACTAAATTTATAAACGAGATTGGCAGAAATCTGATGTGCTGTTTGGTCTGTACATTTTTCAAGCGACTCTTTGTCAATACATAAAACAGGACAATCACAATCATTTTCTGAAACTTTCACCTCGAATGTATCGCTTGTTTTATGGTAGTAATCGTAAAAAAGACCAAATCGCAAATCAATATGAAATAGTTGGTATGCATAATTTCCAAAGCCAAAAAGAAGCTTTGTTCCCATTTTTTCTGTCATACATGGAGTTTTGCCTCCAAATAACGGAATGCTAGTATCATATTCCGAAAAAGCATCAACATAAAAACATTTAAAAGTCTCAGGATATGAAAGCCCTTCAATATTTTTTGCCTGCGTACGTACCACCTTTGTTTGAGAAATAAGTGTAGGAGCTCGAGTTGTATCTGTACTATTTTTGAAACTATATTCTACGGCAATACGCATAAAAGGATTCAAATATGGGGAGCTCGAATACCACAAAAACTGTACAAAAGGAGCAATCTGAAATGCTCCGCCATTTCCTAAAATGGGCTCCCATACCGTAAGCCCCTTTCCTTTAGCTGCTGTAGGAAATATTATGGATGCACCGAGTTCAAAAATGTAATCATCGATATATTCTACCGACCCAAATAATGAAATATCACCCAAGCCCGAAACTTGTTGTACATTATCAAGAGTCAAACATTTTGGTGCTAAAATTGCTGTATTGATAAAATCAGGAATATCAACATATTCACGATAAAACTGACTTAAAGAAGTTTCGCGCTGTGTCGTATCAGGAACAAAAGCGCTCCGAAACAACTCTCCTCCTATGCATGAAAGTTCAAGGGAATGTTTTTTACTTTTAAATGGAACTTCAAAGCCAATCGTAATTGCCCCCTGATTTAAACGCCCACAATCAAATCGACGCATTCCTGTAAGTACAAAACTTACTTCTGACTGATCGGCATCAAAAAGAAGTTCAACTGGCGCAAGAAGCGTTGTATATAAGTCATCACGAAATCCTCCAAATGGAACACCAGTTGCTCCAATTGGCACACTCCCACGCACTGGAGCACGCGCAGTACAATTATTAATTCGAACTTTATTATCATTTGATAACTTTGAAAACAGATAAATATCCTGAATCGTTATCGTATCTTTTCCAAAAACATTCGAAGCTAATGGCACACTACATCCATCACAGTTAAAACCACCATTTTCCTCAACAGCATAAAAAGCCGTTTTAAAAGCCCAATGCCTTTTTGCAGCCTTTTCAAGAATTGAGTCATAATATTTTTTCCCAGAAAAATTCTCTTTTTCAGGAAATGTTTCATAACAATCATACTGCAGGGCATCATAAAAATCTGGACCACTGATCTGTCTGGTTTTTTTATAAGCATATGTGAAGCTTGAAATACATATTAAAATTATTACTACTCTTCTATTCATTACACCCTACTTACGTCGATGGTGGAGCTGGCGGCGTTCGAGTTGCTTCATCACAATCTGTTATGGTAAATACATTACCGAGACGATCATATCCGCGCACCTCATTGAGCTCTCCACACGGTTCTTCAGAATCATAAAACACATCATGATCCCCTTGGGCAAGTCCCACAAATCTACCATCTCTGCTAGGGCAGAATGCAACAAGACGGCCACACTCATCCGGATTTGGACGAGTTCCAGCGGTTGCTAATATCGCTGCGTCAGGCGGCTCTACAGGCTCTGGCCTCAAGATATAACTCAACTCCATAAATATATCAACCATCGAAGATGTAAGGCATACATCATTATTTTGTATGCGAGTTGTGCTATCCACTATTTTTTTACCCATCTCATCAAATGCAACATATTGTAAATCTCCAGTGCCACACACTTGCCCTTCAAGGTTTGTAAAACTCACTAGATCAGAATTTTCTGTAACACAACAATGATGAAGATCATTTGGAGCAAGTCGTAATACACCAAGCTGTTTTCCACAAATTCCTGGAAGCACAAGGCATGAATCATTTAAAAATTCCCAATTTCTTATTACGCCTGCACTTTTTTCGCTATTGAGAGTATTGAGCTCTATCGTACCATCAGAAATCTGCATCGAACTATGATTATCAAATATAAGATCAAATACGCCCAAGCTATATGAAATCAACGCTGTAGGTTCATTTACAGAGATATGCGATGCCATATCAGCATGAGTAACTATTTCATTTTTGCATGCTCCTCCAAATATGAGGTGCGTATCTGGCTGATCAAGAAGCACGCATCCTCCCTTTTTAAGAGTAAAGCAACCGGCTCCATCCTCTCCTCCGCTTACTTTTGCTGTTGCCCCATCTTCAAGTACCATACATGCACATTCATCAAGAATAAACTCTGGCCAATCAGATCGATCTCCATCAGTTCTACATGCTGAACCTGTAAATTTAAATTCTACTCCATCCCGCACTTCGACAAAACCTGCGCCACAGAAACCAAATCGAGATCCCTTTGGCAGCTCTACGCATCCATTGTTACCAAAAGAAGTAGGATCAAAAATAATTCGCGGAGCATTCTCTTTAGGAGCATAGCATTTACAAAATTCGTAGATACGAGCCTCATTTGGACCAGGTAACATTGATAAATCAAACATAACATCCCCACAAATTGGTGTTTTACATGTTTGAGTAACAATGATATCCATTTGAGATTCAAGATGATCAAAACGAGAATTGAGGGCCTCACAGCAACTTTCTAATTGCTCAATAATATTATCCGGCAAACTAATTGAAATATTATCTACAATAGATTCAAGCACATCGATTCGACTGCTATTTGCTTCACAACAACTTTCTAACTGCTCGATAATATTGTCAGGCAAACTCACTGATATCGCGTCAACAATCGATTCCAGTACATCTATACGCGAACTATTCGCCTCACAGCAACTTTCCAATTCTGCAATAATAGTATCAGGCAAACTAATTGCGATATTATCTACGATAGATTCAAGTACATCAATTCTACTATCATTTACTGCGCAACATGACTCAAGTAAATCCAATCTCGAATCTGTTACTCCACAGCATGATTCAAGTAGATCAAGCCTTGAATCGGTAATCTCGCAGCAGCTTTCCAATAATTCAACGCGTGACGTCAAATCATCGGGCACGCTTATCATAATGTTATCTATCTCTGATTCTAGCACATCGATACGGCTATCATTTACCTCGCAGCACGATTCTAATAGATTCAATCTCGAACCTGTTATTTCACAGCAGCTTTCAAGCAGCTCAACACGCGATGTCAGATCATCAGGCAAGCTGATCATGATATTATCCACAATAGATTCCAACACATCGATTCGACTGCTATTTGCTTCACAACAACTTTCTAACTGTTCAATAATATTATCCGGCAAACTCACAGATATCGCATCAACAATCGATTCTAGTACATCTATGCGCGAACCATTAGCCTCACAGCAACTTTCCAGTTCCGCAATAATAGTGTCAGGTAAACTAATTACAATATTATCAACAATAGATTCTAGTAAATCCAATCTCGAATCCGTTATCTGACAGCATGATTCAAGTAAATCAAGCCGTGAATCGGTAATTTCGCAACATGACTCTAGTAAATCTACTCTTGAATCGAGGTCTTCTAACTGCGAACCTTGCGCCATGCAGCAGCTTTCAAGCAACTCAACGCGAGACGTCAGATCATCTGGCAAGCTGATCAT
>CAZBWL010000006.1:0-4719 GCA_964495945.1 uncultured Pseudomonadota bacterium
CTGCTGTTATAGCATCACGCTTTCCTCCGTTTGGAATGTGATGCAGCCATTGTAGATCAGGATATCTTTGGATGTGGTATGTAGCCCATTGGAAGAGAGACTGTTGTTCTTGGCTTTCAGTGGTTTTGCTCATGATTCACCATCCTCATTTTCACCAATCGTCTTTCTAATCCGCTCATTTTCAAGCTTTTGAAGCTTTTCAAAGTCATAGTTATGCCTTTCAGAGTAGTTATTAAACGCATTGGTTTTAGGCTTGATTTCAGGCTGCTTTGGATTATCTGAATAATTCTCATCCAGATAATCCACGTAACCGCTATTGAAAAACGTAGAGCCGTTTTGAAATGCTTGCCAATCCGGTTTGCCGCTCTTATATCGCTCAATGCATTTAACCAATACCTCAATCCCGATTGAGAAAAGCTTAACCTTCTGGGTATCCGATATCTGCCCCTTGCCCTTTTTGTTTGGGTATACTGACCAAACCGTATCGAAAAAGGAGTTAATTTCCTGTTTTGACGGTTTGGAAATAGAGCATTTTTGCTCAAATGCACAATTATTATTTGTTTTATGTTTTATGTTTTTTGTTTTATGTTTATTAATGTGTTCGCTTACTTGTCCGGTTACTTGTTCGCTTACTTGTCCGGTTACTTGTTCATTATGAACAACTGGAATGTTTACTTGTTCGCCTACTTGTTCATATAGAACAGGTAGACTATACTTAGCAACCGAATTTTTGTTCTTGCCTTGCGAATACACTAATAAATTTCTCCGAATCAGCTCGTTTCTTGCTCGTTGTAAAGAGCTGATGCTTAAACTGGATTTAGCCTCAAGCGTTTTATTTGCCACTGTGAAGTATTCTAACCATCCGGTCTTGTTCGCGATGTGCACAAGTGCAAACCACAAGGAGATCGCATTAGCCGACACTGGGTTGTAGTCCACCCGGGAATAAAACGCATTGATTTGCTTAAATAAATCCATATGTCACGCCCTTTATGAAAAAGGTATTGCCCCGGTCAAGCCGGGACTAAATGAGACTAATAAATTTCTTCAATTGTCACTTCAATTCTAGGGTTAGACCTATCTACTGAAAAATTATCTGTAAACCCAACAATATGTCCCCACCCGTCATTACTTAGCACCTTGTTTGTTACAAGCGCATCGAATATAAATTTCTTAGCAAAAGCAATATTGTCTTTATCTCGTAACTTGTTAGGCTCAAACCATGTTATAGCAATGAAAACGGGACGGGATATTTTTATACCTATTAAGTACTTGTTGATGAAAGCGGATATGTATTTCTCGGAATCCTTCTTAAGTTCCGCGCCTCTAAATTTGTTTATATTAAGCTTGTCTATATAGTCGTTTAGATTAGGAAGTGTTCCTTTGATTGTAAATTCATATTTCATGGGCTTAAGCCTTGCAGTTCGACGAGAGTAAACTAGTAATCTTTGTTATCTTCATTCAAACTCACCCACCATTTCAAAGTCGTTAATTACCTTGGTCTGTTTACAATAATCACATACTCCACAAGATTGAGGAACTATTAAGCCCTTTTTGATTTTGTCATATCTAGGAGCATACTCTTTAATGATTTCTAAGGCGTTCTCAAGGATATCTTCCGAAAAATATAACGCTGTAACATCCGGATGTTCTTCTTTAGATACTGCTAGAATATATTGTTGCCCGGATGTTCCAAATTTTTGTCTAATTAACTCTCTGTAGATTGCCGCTTGATAGTGGTATCCATAGGCAAAGTACCAGTTAATATGCATTTTCTCAACGCTTGAGAATACCTTCTTAAAGTCTTTCATGCATTTTGTGTCATATCCGGTATATTCTACAGGCTTAAAAAAGTCGACACAGCCTTTAAATGGTAACCCTGCTATTTCGCCAGTAAAGATAACCTGCAACTGACAATCCTTAATAATATCCATAAACATAGGTTGCCTTCTAAACGCTTCAACACTACCTGCAACTTTTTTGAAATTGCTCTTAATATCTCCTTTTGATGCACCGCGGCTAGAGAACATATCAGGGTTTTGTAAAACAAAGATTTCATCATTGCCGGAAATGCACGCTTCAAAGTAATGCCCCTCTTTGTAAGCATCCTTATTAGTGGTATATTCTCCTTTAAGTTCAGCAAGCGCTTTAGCTTCGCATTGCTCAAAAGCTTTAAATTGGGAAGAGGACATATAATATAGGTTAGATGTATTGCTAAAATAATTTTCATGGGTTAGCTGCATTTAGCTTACCTCCTTACGTTTATTGCTGCAACTGGCGCAAAGTTGAATTCCGTATCTTTTCAGGGTGTGATCTGCTATTTGTTTGTCTGAATATTTATCATATGCGGAAATAATTTCTCCGCAATCTCCGCAAAACAAAGTTTCTTCTTGAAAGCTCTTTTCATTTGTTTTTGGAAGGCTTGGTTTGGAAGGTAATTGCTTCTTTATTCTAAGACCTTCTTCTAACTTCCCAAAAGCTCTAACTTTTTCAACCCTAATTATAACTCTGCATCCTGCCCAATCCTCTATATAATTAGATTTGTATAGCTCTGAAATTGTTTTGCAGTTGGTTTTGTTTAGCACCATAGGCTTAGAATTCTCTTTAAAATGTGCCACTGTGCAAAACTTCTTTGAGTTGTCAGTTGGGTTAAAAACCTCTTCCTGAGAAACGTTTTTGATTGTAAGTGTACGCTCTTCATTTTCCCTAAAATCCCAAGAACCTAAGTAATTGGGATTTGTTAGCTTTTTCCAATGGGTTAGATTTTGAGACATTTTGTGCATCCTCTCTTAGGAACTGCCCCGTCAGTCATCTTCTTGTCTATTGCAGACGCTCTGTATAGCCGCTCACAAGTATATGGACTGACGATTGATACAACCTTTCGAGTTGTAGGGCATTTTTTATTAATCAGTTTCGCAATCCTCTGTTCTTGGCACTAGTTTTTCAAGAATCGCTACCTTTCTGTTCAAAATATCAGTTATTTCTTTGATACTTAATGAATCAATATAATCGTTCCTGTAAAGACAATCATCTTCCATTTTTAAATCATGTAGATAAGAATCTCTTTCAGATATTGCTTCCTTTAATTTTTCACCTAGAAAATTTATTTCGATATTTGCTTCGTTAAGCTCTGTACCCAGATGTTCATTTTCTTTCTTTAACTCATCTATTCTTCTAGCTAAGAGGTCGTTTTGGCTTGACAATTCTTCCACTGTAATTGTTTCCATCTTTACAATCCTCCTTAAACTGTGTTATACTGATTACAATTATTTTTTAAAGTTCCCCCTCCAAGGCTGCCACCTTGTTTTTTATGGGGGATTTTTTATTGCTCATAAGTAAGCCCTACAAGCTTTCCGTCTTCAATTATGGAAATAACACCGTCTTTGAAAAGTTCCTCAAGTAATTCTGTGGAGATATGATTGCCTAAATTTCCTTTGGAATCATTCACATTAAACCCCTCCTAACATAGATTCAGTAATAACCTTCAAAACATCAGATTCCATAACGCTGATAACGCAATCATCAAACCCTATTAAAATATAATCCCCCTCATCCGTAATACTTCTACTAATGAAACAAGGAACTTCATATATCTTTCCGTCAGTGCCTGCCTCGTGGAACATTGCATTAGTCTCAAGCATTGTCATACAAAACACCTCTGTTTTTAATGTCAGCGTCTTTGCTGCATTTGGCATTTGTATTGTACTGCTAAATAGTAACTGAAATCATTCCGGCTCTAATTGCAGAGTTTATCTTCTGAATAATTTCCCTTGCTTTTGCTTCTGTATAGGCATAGGCTATATCAAAGCAATTTGCAGAATTCGTAAGTGCCATGATTTTAAAACCCTTGTTTTCCTTCTCGAGAATCACCGCCTCAACATTATCCAAATTTAACAAGCTAGAATCTTTATTGCACAAAACAAACATTTACATCCCCCCTGATTTGAAATCCAACAATTTATCAATTACCTTCAATCTCCGCTTGTTCCGGAAAACTATCATCTTCCCAAGATTTATCAGAAATATCCCACCTCCCATTAAAACTATTAAGATAATATGACACGTAGTTATCACGTTTCCTCCTTCGCCATACGCATAATGGGCATATGTAGTTTTTCAACTTCTCACTTGTGGCCTGCACACTTACATACCAGAGAAGAGTGCATGCTTGACATTTAGCTTTCATTTTTATATACTTTGCAACAACTTCCAATCTCTGAAAACTCAACATAATCACTTAACGCTTCTATTCTGCCGCATTGTTCGTTCACGAGACCCCAAAAAGATTTCGTACCATCATTAAGAATTACATATACAGGTTTTTCGTGCATTTCGACTAGTTCATCTATTGTTAATGGGACGTTGTTCATTTTACACCTACCTTTTATAATTCAATTTCAGTAATTTGTTGAAATACTTCTTTGTCGAACTCTGGCAACCCAACAATATAGTCAAGCATTTCTTTGGGAATAGATTGCCATGCTTCTTTGTTTGTATTGTTTATCAATTGCGGGAAACAAAACGCCCACCATTCTTTGTTGCCTTTTATGTCATATGCGTTGGTATATTTAGGTTTCCAATTGAAACTCTTAAGTTTATTAAGTATTTCACTTATTCGGGGCTCTGTTGAAGGCTTGTTAAATATCATGTATTTAGCACAGTCTATACCGTAACAAAATATACATGATTTAACGCATTCAGAGTCACTCACAGCGTAGCTGT
>CAZBWL010000007.1:0-3628 GCA_964495945.1 uncultured Pseudomonadota bacterium
CTTACACCATCAGTGCATACGAAGGAGATTACTACATCTTTGCTATACCTCTCCGCACGACCAAGAAGTGGCTACAGCAAACACTGAGAAGAACTGATTTAATAAATGGTGAAGAACTAACAGAAAAACAGTTCAATAAACTGAAATTGAAGATAATTTCAGGTGTGGAGTGCTGCTGGTATCCGAAGATTCGATATGTTTTGGAATGTTACAACAAGCCAGAAATAAACCGAACCAGTTCATCCAGCCAACGCGCTAACCTGCGCGCTTGACCAAAGACTTTTGGCAAAACGATTATAATGAAGTTTAAATCGCTTTTTCTCTATTACCTATTTTTCATTTTCACCGTTCACTCTTCCTCTGCTGATACATGGCTGCGAGCGGATGTTTACTTTATTGACTGGGATGTCGTCACCCGATGTTCTCTTACGCCAAAGAGGATAAGAGAAATATGCGATTACAAAAAGACATTCCGAAACAATGCCTCTGAAATAGTCGACTTGCTCAAACTAGAAATGCTTCAACCTGCTAAGGAACGACATCCAGAAGATGCCCGGCTGGTAGTAGATCTCATTACTGACACAGGGGCTCGCGTAACATACTACGCTAGCGGATTCAGCCTTTGCACGGAAGATAACTCTCGCAAGAGACCAATTGACAATGCTTTTCGACGTCGATTCGAAAAAATGATGAAAAAATAAAATGGCCGAACGGGAATGTTTGCAGCGGAAGCAAGCGGGGGTTGATTTGGCCAAGCTTATTAAATATCAGGAAAACAATGTTTTTATTCGCAAAAATAGATAATAAATATAAATGACTCTTTTGACTCGATATCGAATTAGCATGTCATTCTTTATCTTCTGTCTTGTCATTTCAGGACTGACGGCATTTCCACTCCTTGAGGAGCTTTCGCTTTTGATCAAAACGCTTGGAATCACTGATTCAAGTCAGTATGCATCATACAGCGGATTGGAACATTGGATTGCATTTGTCCATTTCGGTCTTCAAAGCACCTACAATAGTTTCCCGTTCATCGCCTATGGAACTGATTGGCTTGCATTTGCCCACTTAATTATTGCTTTGTTTTTTATTGGTCCACTACTGAATCCTACCCGCGACGACTGGATTCTTTACTGCGGGGTCATTGCATGCGTCAGCGTTATTCCTCTCGCGATGATCTGCGGTCATATTCGGGGCATCCCATTTTATTGGAGGCTGATAGACTCATCATTCGGGATTATTGGAATATTGCCGCTCATCTATTGCCTGCATTTATCCAAGCGTATGCGCATGCGAGAACAAGAACGATTACAGTAAAGCAATGAGAGATGGCGGTCTGACCACATAATTTTTAATTTTTAGATCGATCCTCAAAACAAAAAGGCCAGCCAAGGAGCAATCCTAGCTGGCCTTCGTTGTTTATTTGAACGACGAACTACCCGACGAAATACAGTGTCGTTGCCTTGTTCCCGGTCTTCCGGATTCCTGGAACCTTCGAGACGGCATCACGGACGGCTGAAACCGATTCGCCGGCCTTGTCCACGATGTCGCCCATGCTGATACCATCGGCCGACTTGATGATGTCCGCGCACCGGTCCACGAGAGCCGTCTTGTCTGCCGCAGAAAGACGCTTACGGGTGCCAGGGGCTGCCTTTTCTCCGGTAACGGTCTTGCCTGTCAGTTCCTCGTATTCCTTTTGAAGGGCGGCTACCACGTCCTTGGCTTCGGAAAGCTTTTTGGCAATTTCCGATACGGCTTCGGATTTCAATGCAGCGATTTGCTTGGCTGCGTTTTCTTCGATTGATTTGATTTTTTCTAGTGCGGATTGTGACATGGTGATTGGATTAAGGCGCAAAGGATAGTGCCGCTATCTGGATAGGCAAGAGCGCAATTCCGATTCGATTCAGAGCGGTGTCCAACGGGTAAGAATCCTCTTCGCGGGAGTGGGATCAGACAGACCGAACAGTTTTCGCAGGAGACTGATGAAGAACTTCATGGGTGCGGGCTATTGTGCCCGGAAGGGAGTGCGTCCCGCGTAACGAATGTGGACAACCCGCACGGTGTCGTCAACGACACGGTAGAAGACGCAATACTTTGCGATGGGCATCATCCGCAGGGAGGGGGAATAACGCCAGGGAGGATAACTGTTGGGGAAATCCACGAGCGAATCACATGCGTTGCGGATACGAGTTTCGTAGGCGGCCGTGACCGCCTCGCTTCCCGATGCATCCAAGACTTCCCGGCGAAGGCGTAACCAGTCCACACGAACCCGTGGAACAAATTCCAAGCGGCGACTCACAACCCGAGACTTTTGTAAAACTCGGCAGCAGGAATCGCTTCACCCCGTTCGAACTCCGCATCGGCCTCGGCGACGGCACTCTTGATGTCCTCGACTTCATCCGGCGTGAAATCTGCCGCCAACTGCTCCCCAAGGCTGGTGAAGAGAACGGCTTTGTCCTCCCGCGAAAGCTCGTTTGCCATCTCCAAGACCTCATGCACGCTCATGGAGTGACCATGCACCACCTGCGGCAGTCATGCAAGCCGATCTGCCGGTTGTCAAAATGCAGACAGGCTTTTTCGCCCATGCGTCACCGTATGGATCATGGCTTCAATGTGCTCTATGGCGGGAACGGTCTACCGCTTCGCATCCCCGGTGAGCCTTGAGAACCTTCAGTAGCTAAAAGAAACCCGCCCCTGGCAGGCAGGTTTCTTGATGTGGTTTCCCTGACGGCTGCACGAACAGATGTTGGAAGCCCTCATCGTGAGCGTGACCTGTAGTTCTTGAACTTCAACGTGCCGGTGGCTGGGCGCATGACTGCCAGATGGACGGTATGATCGTTGCGCACTGGTTCTTCCTCGAATCTCCCCAAGCCGGGGAAACGTGTAAAGCCCTCCGCTTCCTGTGCCAGGCGGTGGACTTCACAAAACCGCTCGTTCGTGTCGCTCATCCACTCCTGCCCGCTTTCATCCGTACATTCGGTTGGCGTGTTGAGTGAGCGGTGATTCCGGTGGATGTAGTGGTTCGAGAGGGGGAGGATGGGATTACGTTTGGTCGGGCGAACGCAGGTTGCCGTGCCCTGGTCTGGTTTCTCGATCCGTGCCATCTCCCCACGTTCGGTTCCGCAAATGAGCGACAGGAACGGGGTGAATGGTTTGGCCGTGAGAATATTTTCCCGCAGTTCGTTGAATGTTCCTGATTCATCGCAGGCCATCCGCATGGCGTAGCAGGCAGGATGACCGAACAATGATTTCCTCACATGCTCGGAGGGAGCCTGGTTGAGGGCAACGGCCCATGCGGGTCCAACAGCGGTGACGACACCCAGGAATCCGGCAAATCCCAATGAGGAATACACCAGCTCACTTCCGCTGTGGAAATGGACAACGGTGGTGTAGCGGGCGATGTCCTTTGGGATCAGCCAGTCCATGAATCGCAGCATTACGGGACGGCCAACGGAATCATGGAAGACGGCTGCTGAGCAGGCGGTGGGGTAAAACCCCGGCATGAACTGGCTCACGTCATAGGCGCAATTGCTCACTGCGAGCAATTGAGCGGGGATTCCCGTTGCCTTGCTCAGTCCCTTGCATTCCTCGAACAGCGGTCCGAGGAATACCCTGATGACCGGATTTG
>CAZBWL010000008.1:0-3606 GCA_964495945.1 uncultured Pseudomonadota bacterium
TCTTGTCCTTGGCTTTTTTCAAGCTATCGGTGAACTCCTTTGACATTTCAATATCCGATTTCATCTTGCCGATTGACGTACCCTTTGGGTCGGCGACAGTTTTGGTAATCTTGCCGTATTCCACCGTCCACGACACACGCTTGCCGTCCTCGAGTTCGGGGAAGTCAGCTGATTTCTCAATACGCAGCTCGTCAAAGGTTTTGGAGGTGTCGTCGATATTTTCCGTTGCTCCGGCGTATTCAAAGACGGGTGGTTTCTCAGTGTTGTCTTGCCCCGGGCTTTCAGGTTCTTTAGGCGAAAGCGCTTTCGTATTTACATCTGCCTTAGTTTCCTTTGCAACAGTAGTGGAAGTATCGGTAGGAGCAGGTGCTTCTGCTATATATACATAAGGCACTTCCGTTTCCTGTGATGTTTCAACATCAGCTTCAACATCATCGCCCACAATGTCCGCTTGGCTATCATCATCAGCCATGTCTTCGTCCTCAAACGGGTCAAAGTCAACCTCTACAGGGTCGCTGCCCAAATCAAACAGTTCGTTTTTGTTATTTTCATCCATTGCAATCAATCTCCTTTAAGTTTTTTGGCATAATAAAAGACCGCAGAACCACTCCCGTTTTTGGGAGCAGTTCATGCGGTCATAGAATAGGTTGTGTTCATGCGGCTATTTCTTCCGCAAAGGGGTCGAAGTCATCGGGGATACCCGTTGATACGATTGGGACAGGACTATCGGCTTTTAGCATAGTCTCAATCATTTCAAGCAGCACATGGTTCGGAATATTGGCAGAGTTGAATGTTGCCTTAAATATTTGGAATCGTTGTAAGGCTGCGTCACTTTGTATGTTCTCTTGAGGCGTAGGAACATACAAATCCGCAACAGGGGTAGTTACGGAAGCTGTTTCGGCAAGGGTAACATCAACACCGGCATTAGCGGAATATTCGGTATCTGTGGTATCAACTGCTTCGACATCATTGGTAATCTCGGCCACCGTTGTGGACGGTTCGTCCCACACGGTAAACTCCGTTTCAATACCTCCAATGTTAAGCTGCTCAGAAGCGGTGTCAGATTTTAGTTTCGCCATTTTCTTAAACACAGCACCTAAGTCCTCAACCTCATTCTTGATACCTTGGGTTAGCTCCCTTGCCAGAGCTGTAGTCATATCCGCACAGTCAGACATAGCTGCCAAACCTTCGTCGGTGAAGTTACCCTCAATGATACCGGCAACCGCCAACTTAGAGGCCATCAGGCGTATTGCCCTGTGTTGCATAGTACCCTCATAGTAGGAGAAATAGACCTCCACCTTCGGTGCTTTCTGGTTTATGCGCCATGAACGCCTTGATGATTGACGTAAGGTAAACAGGTTGTAGGCGATGTTGTAGTAATACAATGTGGTGAAATCGTTAAGGTCAAGCCCCGTTTCAACTAAGCTTGGATTCGTGATTAACACCTGTATGCCGTTCTGCACCTGTTTTTCTACCCATTCCTCACGTCTGTTTGGTGGTATGCCGGACGTAAGCGTTGCAACTCTATAGCCACTGTCCTCAAGCAGCTTCGAGAGTTTTTGTTGACTGTCAATCCGTGTCCAGCTTGTATAAATCAGCACTCGACCTCCTTCCGCCGTCTTTCGTTCTACAACGTCAAGAACACTGCGGTCTTTCTCGTGCAACTCATTAAAGCCGGAAACATCTTGCGGAACAACAAGGTCGTCTCCGGTGAGAGGATGGACAACAGGTTTTTGGTTGTAGGGCTGGTCGGGGTAGACGGTGAGCAAACCTAAATAGGCAGCCAAAACTTTCTTGGCTATGTCCTTTTGAGAACGTAATATTTCCTTGAACTGGCTTTCTAAGCGGTGATACTCGCTAGCCACATCCTCGTTCATTTGTAGCTGAACAGGCATTTCTTCGTATTCGGGTAAATCCTTGCCCATGTCGTTAAGTGACAGAAAAGCAGCAGAGTCCATCAGAAAACGTGAGTAAACCAACGGCGATACACCCGGTAATTGTCGTTCACGTATTTTCTTTTTGGACGTGCGCCTGTTAGAATTGTAATCAGGAGCAGCTATCTCGTAAACGCTCTCGGTTACACCATACTCGCTATTGAAATCCGTTGACTTATCGTAGCTTTTGCCGTCTTTGAGCATCAAGTTAGGCGATATGCGGTACAATAGGTGGAAGATACCCGAGCTATAGCCGTTAATTAACGTGGCGGTCATACCGACAACACGTTTAGCGGCTTGGAACAATTCTCCCATAGCATCACCTTGCCCGGAGTTGTTGTTATAATTGTGCAGCTCGTCGATGATAAGCCCGTCTATCTTGCCTTTCATATGGCGTTTCATATAAGTAGAAAGAGGGAATCGCTTGTAAGCCCCTGTGTTGGGGAAGTTTCCATTGGGGGTGTCTACGATAGCCTGTACTGCTTCCAGTAACGCCGGCTTCTTTTGTAAACCTTCCAGATAATCCCCCCGCAAACTTACGGTGGACGAAACCTAAATCCGACACCTTAACCCATTCAGATTGCTGTTCCGGTACTAAAACTGTCCATAGCAAAGAGCCGCAACACTCGCATTTATGGTTTTGCTTGTTTTCCCTCTTAAAGAAGAACTGGTCAGCATTAACCCTGTACTTTGAGCCATCGTCGATTAAATCCATCATAACAGGCTCGTAGCAGGTTGGGCAGATAAACGCCTTACGTCTCTGATTCCATGTGGCAGAAGGACGTCGCATATATCCGTCACGGGCTTTTTCCTTGGAGATAATGATATAACAGGTTTTATCGTCTTGCTGGTATGCTTCGTAGGCGAGGTTAATTTCACTTATGCTTGTGACGACAACAGCAAAGGTGTTGGGTAAGCTTTCTTCTATCTCACGAACCCACTTCTTTGTCATGTGAGACGGACAAAGGACTATGTTAAAGTGCTTTGTCTGTGTATCGGTATCCGCATTATGTCGTTGCTGATAGGCATGTAAAGCTGTAATGCCGATTTTGGTTTTGCCACTTCCGCACTCGCTGATACAGAGGGTAGCTTTCTTCTTTGTTAAACACCGCTTGTGCGCCTTGCATACTGCAAGCTGCGCGTCGTACAGGCTGTACCCGGCGTTTTCTTTGATATGGTCGTTTACCGCAAGAATTTCCGGTGATAAAGATTCGGTAGCAGGGTCAAACAGCGGGTTAAACTGGCTTTTGATTCTTTCAGCTATCATTACGCCGAACGTGTTGAGATACTGGGTTACAGACTGAACGGCGGGGAAGTCGTTAGCAGTTGCACCCGGTATGCTGATAGTGCCTGAACTCAAACCGTCATTGACAACAGATACAACATTATCCTCGTCTTTAGACAGCTCAAGTGCCCACACATCAAACTTCTCACGGTTTGAGATAACTTGCAACTGTTTTAATATGCTACGTTCTTGCAACTCTGAAAGTACATATTCCCTAAACTCAGGGATTAACGGTACGGACGTTTTCTTGTCTAACTCCTCAAACAAACGGTTGCTGTCACCTTGTTCGCAGAACAGGTAACATTTGCGGGGTCTGCTGTTTGCGTTAGAGTTAGAATTAACATCTTCCTCAACATTGTCATTACGCTGTTCTTCGTCTTGAATCAT
>CAZBWL010000009.1:0-2692 GCA_964495945.1 uncultured Pseudomonadota bacterium
GTGTCCTTCTTCCAAATATTCAATTGTTCTTTTTCTAAAATCTATACTATAGCTCTTTTTTATATTATACCATATTTTGTTACTGGTTGGCTTGATAATTACTATACAAACAATTCAGGTGGAAATGTTATTTCCAGCTATGCTTATGAATATTATCTGGATGGTAATCAGTCGAAGAAAACAGACCATACAGGCAGAAGAACTATGTATCAGTATGATGGTTTGGGTAGGTTGGTATATGAAGCAGAGACAGGAGCAAGCTCTAATATAACAAAGGCGTATGAATACGATATAGCAGGAAACAGAAGCAAGCTTTTAGTTTCAGGAGACGATGTATTTACAACAAACTACAGCTATGATGCTAATAATCGTTTGTTGAAAGAGGAAAAAGAAACAGCAACAGGCATGGATACGACTGCTTATTCCTATGATAAGAATGGAAATATGTTGTCTAAAACAGGCGAAGGTATAAAGGAAGGTTCTGCTCTTCAAAAAGTAACTTTGGGAATAAGTGTGTTGGGGTATTTTGATTCTCAAAGTGAAGGTAATACTGCTTTTAACTTAAATGCAGAGCTTTATAACTGGAACAGCTTTAATCAGATGGTAGGTGTACAAAAACCTGGCGTTGATGTAAAATATGGTTATAAGGCTGATGGACTTAGGGTTTCTAAGACTGTTAATGGGGTGGTTTCATCCATTGTTTGGGATGGGTCTAATATTGCTGGGGAGAGTAAGGGTAGTGGATTTATTACTTATACTAGAGGTATTGGGCTGATTAAAAACAGTGGAGGTAATTACTATGTTTTTAATGCCCATGGGGATGTTACGCAACTTGCTGATACTAGTGGAAGTGTGACTAAGGATTATCATTATGATGCTTTTGGTGTTGAGGTTGGTATTGAGGATGGGGATTTAAATCCGTTTAGGTATTGTGGTGAGTATACTGACTTAGAGACGAATTTTGTGTATTTGCGAAACCGTTATCACGATAGCAACACAGGGCGATTCACGCAAGAGGATCCATTCCAAAATGGATTAAACTGGTATACATATTGTTCTAATGATTCAATCAACCGAATTGACCCGTCTGGGTTATATGACGTAATGGTCTCGTATATTGTACAAAAAAATGATGGAAGAGAAGTATATTCTAAGAGTAGTTTTCTTGGACTTAGAAGTTTTAATCATAAAATTACAATAACAATAAACGGAGCTACTAAAACTTACAGCATCTACGAAAAAGATTCTGTTGTGCGTATTGTTAATGGCAAGAGTGTCATTGACAACAGTGTGCTGATGAATGATTTTGGGCTAAGTGAGGCACAATCGACACATTTAGTCGGCGATTCATTTGATACAATGGATCACGCCGCAATGGCTTGGGGATTTATGAATAATGGTAAATCTATTTCTGAAAATACAGAATATGCATCGGAAATTTATCTTCAAGGAGGCAAGTATAAATATACTATACCAAAATCGGGCGATGTGGATAGTGTTGGTGAAGGAGTAATCCCTGCTGGGACTACGCTTGTAGGAGGAATTCACTCGCACGCTGCGTATGATAGCCGTTATGATAACGAGAATCATTCGTCCGGCGACAAAGCGTTTGCTGCTTCTCGCGGAGTGCCAGAATATGTAGTAACTAACGGCGGATATTTAAAAAAATATAATCCAAGTAATAAAAAAGTTACTACGGTTACAAAGGGCATGCCAAAAGATCCGAAATCACCAGTGAAATAGAAAGGAGTGTGTAGCATGAAAAAATATTTGCTTATATTAACAATAATAATTATTATTATTTTGATTGGAGGGAATACAATGTTTAGTTCATTTGCATCAAGCAAGGGGTATGTTCCTGATGACGGATTTATTCCAAATGAAGCAACTGCAATAAAAATTGCTGAAGCTGTTTGGTTGCCAATTTATGGGGATAGTATTTATGGGAAACAACCATTTGTAGCAGAGTATAATAAAAAAGAGAACTGCTGGATTGTAGTGGGGACTTTGCCCCCAAACACACTTGGAGGTGTCCCTGAAATCAAAATAAGTAAGAGCGATGGGAAAATAATATATGTGTACCACGGCAAATAGTCATCATTGATAGCTACTAACCAAACTAGCAATTTATACGTTAGGATTATATTACAAATACTTACACGAAAACAGGAGCATTAAAAACAGAATCAAATGGTACGCATCAAACAACTAATTATTATGATGCAGCAGGAAGGGTAATACGCCAGACGGATTCAGGTGGATATGAGAAGGTTTATGATTATGATATAGTAGGTAATAGGACGAGTTTTATTCTTAAGAAGGACGGAACACAAAAAAGTGAAACTACTTATGAATATGACCGTCTCAACAGATTGTCAAAGGTATATGAAAACGGAAGTTTGGTAGCGTCGTATACATATGATGAAAATGGGAATAGAAAGACATTAACTTATGGCAACGGTGTTTCTACGAACTATGATTATAATGATGCAAACCTTGTAACAAGTCTTACAAACAATTCAGGTGGAAGTGTTATTTCAAGCTATGCTTATGAATATTACTTAGATGGCAATCAGTCGAAGAAAACAGACCATACAGGCAGGAAAACTATGTATCAGTATGATGGTTTGGGTAGGCTGGTAAATGAAGCAGAGACTGGAGCTGGCTCTAATATAACAAAGGCTTATGAATA